>JAVYOO010000009.1 GCA_038734275.1 Archaeoglobaceae archaeon | reverse complement strand
CTAAGGCTGCGTCTGTTGCTGGCTTTACTGGGATGTAGTAGTCCGCATGAACTGCTGATGGGCTGTAGTCTGGGGCTATGACTGCTATTTCTGCCCCTCTGTAGCGGGATTCTGTGAGGAAGTGATACTTTTCCTGCCTCGAATAAGCAGGATTTACGTTCCATATCAGTATCAGATCAGAGTAAAAGAAGTCGTCCCAAGTTGATGCAAACTGGTATTTGCCAAACGTTTCGTAAAGTCCTGCGCTTAAATCTTGAATCACCGCAGACTCAAGATCAAAAGAGACACCGCCCAAAGCTGTAACGAGAGCGACAAATGGATCCTGAGAATACATTGGTCCACCTTCCCCTGGGGGTATCTCGTAGATTATAGACTGCGGATTGTAAGTAACTGCATCCAATAGCTTATCTGCAATTATTTCGTAAGCTTGTTCCCAAGTTAATGGAATCCATTTACCTGAACCCCGTGGAACTTGCATCATCGGCTGTTTTATCCTTTCTTCGCCATAAGTTGCAACCGCATAACTGCACTGCCTTGCACAGCCAGCAGGATTCCAGTCCGGAGTGTTTGGATCCACTACCGGATACTTGCCAGTTTGCTCCTCATAAACAAGTTTTCCGTCTTTTATGTAGCCAGTTATAGAACAATTACCCGGATAGCAGTCGTTTGGATGTGATACTCTCACGAATTTGTCAAAAATCGTTCTTTTACGATATTTTTCAAGCGTATTCTTCATTTTTTCACCTCCAAAACGAAAACTTCGTCTGGATGCTTATTAAACCCTCCAAAAAAGTCGTCTGGCCATCTGAAGCCGATAAGAATTCTCATAAGCTCTGAATCCATTCCTTTTCTCATCTTTTCTCTTTCTTCTTTGAGAGTTTTGAGAGCTCTTTCAACTTCTGGGCCGAATAGAGATTTTAGATAGTCTATGGGGATTCTTTCTTCGTTCGTAAGCCTTCCGTCTTTGTCGAACTTTGGCGATGAAAGAGGTGGGACATAGTAGACATTTGGTTCTGTGTTAAATTCTGGATGCAGGGGAAGGGCTACTTTCCACTTTTTGACGAGTTTGTAGACTGAAGAGTTTTTGTCTTCGAGGAAGCCAAAGTGGACTGCTCTTGCTGGGCAGGCTCTTGCACAGGCGGGAGCTACTCCTTTTTCAAGTCTTGGAAAGCAGGCAATGCATTTCTGAACGATATTGAGCTTCTTATTGTAGTTCGGTATCTTATAAGGGCATGCTGAAATGCATTTCTTACAGCCATTGCATTTCTCCTCATCTATCAGCACCATTCCGTTTTCCGCCTTGGTTATTGCTCCAACTTCACACACTGCCAGACATGCTGGCTTTGAACAATGGTTGCACAGCTTTGGAAGGTAAAAATGCCAGCTATTTGGCCATTCTCCTCCCCCAACATCCTCTTCCCAGTTGAATGTCCATTTAGGCTTTTTCTTTAGCAAAACCGGTTTGCCATCCACTATTTCAACCTTTCCCTCTTTGTTGACCCTCCAATCATATTCGACCCAATCATGCAGTTCTCCATCTTCTGGTATTTTTCCAAGTATTGGGTTACCCTTAGCATCAAATCCTCCACCCATTTTCTCCCATCCCTTCGGATAGCCCAATCCAGGCATTGTCAAAACGACACACCAGAATTGCTCCTTTTCTTCAGGAGACTGACTTAGCCAAAGAGTCCAGCAGTTCTCTACGCAAGTCGGACAGCCATTACACTTGTTCAGATCAAAAACCCACGCAATCTGTGGCAAGGACACCACCTACAATCAAAACAAATTTATAGTATTTTAAATTTATCGTGATTATTGAAGAATAATACACAAAGATCAGTAAGAATGAGCCTAAATATCTACAAATAAGACAAAAATCCAAAGATTCGAAAAGTCTACTTTATGACGATTTCAAAACCTTGTGGAAATACAGAATAATTAACTAAAACATTAAAATGTTTTTCAAGAAGATCTTTTATGACTTCACACAATAGAGTGTTAAAGTCTTTTTTCATCCTTGAAGAAGCGATCACATGAATTTCTTTCCCAACTCTTTGCACATCAACCGAAAGAGCTATGTTCATGGTCGGTAAAATTACCTTCATGAACTTTACGACTTCTTCCAAAGATATCTTATCTATCGATCGTTTGTAATACCACTCCAAAAGTATTCTTACTTCATTTTCCTCCATTATCTTCTTTAAATCTCCAGAAGCTCCAGCATCTAAAGTTCCACAACTAAGAAGGACCATTCCAATTTCTCTAACCATTTTTAGAATTAGAAAATCTCTCTCAGATGGTTCTTGACCTATGCTCTCAATAAAGGAATCGTATGTTTTAAGAGCGTTTTCAATCACTTTATTTAGACTCTCATATTTTGGAAGATATTTTTGAACGATTTTCTCATATATTTCTTTGTCAATAGTAGTCTGAATCCTAACCTTTTTCGACATCATATAACACCGTATAATTTTAAAACTATGCTAATTATAAACCTTGCGGATATCAGAAGAAACCAAGAATCAATAAGAAAAATTAGCAAAATTTTTAAACATAAATTATAACTATTAGACATGAATGCAGAAACTCTTGAATTTGCAATAAAATTGCACAGCCATTTAAGCCCTGGGCTTGCTCTTGGAATTAGAATGGCTGAAATAGCGTATAAAAATTTAGGGGTAAATCTAAGAGGAAAAGGACTGTTAAGCATTGCTGAAACTTCTCTATGCATTCCAGATGCTCTGCAAGTTTTGGTTGGGACAACTATGGGGAACAGAAATTTGATCGTCAAGGATTACGGTAAGCTTGCACTTTCAGTAGTTAGAACTGACACCATGGAAGGTTACAGAGTCAGTTTAAAGAGAGATGCGGTAAATAAATCCGAACTCATGAGGAAATTCCTTCTAAGAGAGAGTAAACTCTCCAAAGAAGATGAAAGAGAACTTGCCGAGGAATTCTTGTCACTCGAAGAGGGTTTTTTTGATGTGAGGAAAATAAAAATAAAAATAGCTTTCGAGAAGAAAAAAGAGAGTATTGTTGAATGTGAAAAATGTGGAGAACTCCAGCCACTCAACTACACAATTGAAAAAGACGGAAAGAGAATTTGCTTTATCTGCAATGGCGAAAGCTATTTTGAAGAGATTAAATATTAATTATTAAAATTTATTATTACTACTCAATCATATAAGTTTACCTCGACTTCCTCCCCTTCCTCAAGGTCTCTGTTAGCAATAACAAAGCCATCCGAAAGAGTGCTTCTCGACATAGAAGCTATTAAACTCGGTTCATAACCTTCTGAAAATGCAGTTGAAAAAATATTTCCCTTATAGCTTACCGGAATCGCAATACCATCTTCAAGCTTCACAAATAAGAAGTAGCTGAATCCATCCGAAGGAATTTTAACACCTGAAGCCAATTTAGCCTTAACCTTTGGATACGGCTTTTCTCCAACAAAAAAGACTCTGACTGAAAGCATTGCTATAAAAGCGCCCGCTGGTTTTCCGGGCAATGCAAAAACAGGCTTATCATTAACAATTGCTACCGTTAAAGGCTTTCCGGGTCTTTGCCTTACTTGGTTAATTAAAATTTCCCCAATTTCGCCTAAAACTTTTATAACGTAGTCCTTTTTGCCCAAACTTACTCCCCCACTTGTCATAACCACATCAAAATTCTCGGCCCCATATCTCAACACCTTCTCGACTTCTTCTTTATCGTCTCCAACAACTCCAAGAAATTCAACTTCACAACCCCATTTCTTTAGAAAGGCAATGATCATAGCAGAATTTGAATCTGGAATTATTCCTCTTTTTATTTCATCACCATTAGAAAAGACTCCAACTTTTAGCTTTTTGTAGACCTTCACTCTTTCATAACCCAAACTTGAGATAACCGCTATCTCTTGCGGATTCAGTTTTATTCCCTTCTTCAATATTAGCTCCCCTTTTTTAGCCTCGCTACCCGCCTTTAGGACGTATTTGCCTTTCTCAAGCTCTCCATCAATTTCGATCCTACCATTTTTTACTTTCGCTATCTCAACTTTGACAACTGTATCGGCATTTTTTGGTATTTTTGAGCCAGTTGCAACATAGAAACAATCATCATCGCCTATTTCATATTCGCCCATATCTCCGGAGTAAATCTCCCCTAAGATTCGATACTCTCTTTTGCCGAATTTGATCGCAAAACCATCCATTGTTGCCATATCGTAAGCAGGAACGTCTTTTTTTGCTATTATATCTTCAGCAAGTTCTCTACAAACTGCATCTCTCAAAGAAACTTCCTCTATATCCCTCCTGAAATAATATCTCTCTCTGAGTTCTAGCATCAATTTCCACGTATCGTCAATCGTTACCAATTTTTTCATACTAAATAATTTTCAAATGTTATTTTTAAATCTTATTCTAAAATAGGATTGCCTATAATTTTGCATTCACAGTCATGATTACAGATTACTACAGATTACCACATAGTAGCGAAATCTTTATAACTGAAAAACATGTGAGTTAATTCGATTTGTAACGAATAAGGGGGTGGTAAAATGGCAGTTGTTTTTCCATCGAAAGAGTGGATGGATGAGCTTTTGAAGAAGGTCAACAGCGATGAAACGTATAAGAAAGTTGCTGCAAACTGGGAAGGGGATTTTCTATGCACAGTTTTGCTTGACAACGAAGCTCTCAAAGAATTTCAGAACCCTGAGAAATTAGCAGGGTTCATTTCCATGCTTGCAACGATTCCAAAAGAGAAATGGGCCAATTTCAAAGGAAGGGCAGAAGAAAAGTTACTCAATAAGCTTGGAATAGAACTCGATCCCAAAAAGACGGATCTTTCAAAGCTCGATGCAAATGCTCTTGCCAGGAAGATGAGCGAAATAAAGCTTGAAGAAGTTCAAGGTGCTTCAATTAGCATATGGATGGATTTCTGGCATGGTCAACTCAGAAATCTGGAAGTAGTAACACCAGGGGAGAAGGCCAATGCTCGATTTAAACTAACTGGACCCTACTCAGTATACAAGCAGATGGTTGGAGGAAGGGCGGATGCAATAACCCTGATTGTGGGTGGCAAGATCAAACTACAAGGCGATATGGGCTACATGATGCGAAACATGGCAGCAGTTAAAAGATTTACAGAACTAATGGCATCAGTCCCAATAAAATAATTTTTTGGTGGTTTAATGAATTTCTTGGACTTAGAAGAGCTCACAGAAGAGGAAAAATTGCTGAGGAGTGAGGTGCATAGATTTGCAGAGGAAGTCATCAGACCAGCATCGATTGAATTGGACAGAATGCCTGCTGAAGAAAGAGTAAAACCCGGATCGCCATTCTACAAGGTAATGAAGCAAATGAAAAAGCTCGGATACCACAAGATCATGATCCCACCAGAGAAGGGTGGCATTGCCATGACTCCGCTCCAGCGATGCATAGTCTTCGAAGAGATAGCTTGGGGAAGTCTTGGTTTTGCCACTGCACTGGGAGTGGACATGATTCCTTTTACCACTGCAGCACTTTTTGGATCTGAACAAGCGTATCATGATCTCGTGGTTCCTTGGCTTGAAAGGGATGATCTTCACGGTTGCTGGGGCGTTACAGAGCCTGAGCATGGCAGTGACTATTTAATAATGCTAAGAGAAGAGAAAGAAGCAGTAGAGAAAATGGGAAAAGGCAATATCGTGGCTGAAAAGGATGGCGATGAATGGGTTATTTCTGGACAAAAGTCCGCATGGGTATCATCTGCCCCAGTGGCAACCCACTGCGGATTGCATGCGCAGGTTAAAGGAGAGAAAACCTTGGCTAATGGACTTTTCTGCATCGTTCCATTAAACCAGAAAGGAGTTAGAAAGGGGAAGCCTGTAGAAATGCTTGGGATGCGTGACGATCCACAGGGGGAACTATTCTTCGATTGTGCCCGAATTCCAGAACACTATGTAATTGTAGCCCCAGGCTTTTTCTATGGTGTTTTCTGCGATCAACTCCTATGCCTGACAAGCTGTGGAATGGGAGCTTTTTCAGTCGGACTCGCAAGGGCTGCATTTGAGGAGGCTTTGAAATACGCCAGACAGCGTGTGCAAGGAGGGGTGCCACTTGTTAAGCACAAAAATATAAAGCTCAAGCTATACGAGATGTTCGAAAAGGTCGAAACTGCGAGAACCTATGTAAGAAAGGCAACTGAATACACCCACAAAAGGATCTTAGAACTTGGAACAAATGATGCTTCGCCAAGACATGCAAGAATGGCACAGATCTACGCCAAAAAGATAGCTTTTGAAGTTGCAAACGATGCTTTGCAGATATTTGGGGCTTATGGGCTCAGCAAAGAGTTCATAATAGAGAAGTTCTTCAGAGATGCCCGAGCTTTGCAGATCGAAGACGGCACAGTAGAAGTTCTGAGCCTTGAAGCAAGCGAGGACATAATAGAGAACTACGAGAAAGACTACTATGATGTCTGCCATATAAATAGATTTTATTGTTAAATATGTTTTTTGTTTTAGCAAAAAGGAGGTGATGGCATGATAAAAGGTATACCGCTTGATGCCCCCCTATACGAAATTGATGAGGACAGGGGGATTGAGTATAGGAATTGTAAGGCTGTAACCGCGCTCTTTACCCTTAAAAACGATGTTGGAGATCTTATTCCGGAAGGTTTGAAGTCTCTCGGAAATGGAGGAGTATGGATTTCGCATTACGGATTTAGCACGGTGGGGATTTACAACGAATACATAAGCGTTGTGCAGGTTGAAGATGAAGTTGGCGACAGGGGATACTACATCCCTTACATATACGTAACGAACGATTCCGCTCTTGCTGCAGGGCGTGAAATCGCTGGAGCACCAAAGAAGCTTGCCAAGATTGAGCTAACACAAGAACTCGACATTGTGCAAGGAATTCTTGAGAGGCCTTCTGGAAAAAGGCTTGTGACTGTTACGATGAAGCCAAACATTAGGGCAAAGGAGTTGATCGACTACATTTTGCCAAAGCCAACTTATCTTTACTCTGTTAGGCATTTGCCACCAATAAAGGGTAAAGGTGGGGTTACTCAGCTGATAAAGTGGTATGCAGACATCGACTTCCACGTTGACCCCGCTGGAGAAAAAGTCATTTTCATGGGGCCAGTGAGCGTAACCTACGATTCCCCCTCTGTAATCGACCCGGTGCACAAGCTCGAGATAGGGACGATGCTTTCAGCAATATACTTCGAATTCGACATGAAACTGGGATTTGTGGACATCTTGCGAGAACTTAGGTGAGCAAAAAATGCTAAAGGGGAGTAGAGAGGGAGTTTCGATACCACTTGACGCAGGACTTTACGGTGCGTCACTTCAAGTTAAGGCAAAAGATGTGGTTACAGAATACATAAACTGCGAGGCTTTGATGGCTTTCTTCACCACAAGCGAAGAAGTCGAAGCTTTGCTACCTGAGGGGCTTAATCTTTACAGCAATCCACCAAATGCTGCAGTATTTATCACAAACTACCCATACTCAACCCTCGGCCCTTACTACGAGATGTTTTCTCTAATTCAAGTTGATTTCAACGGATCTCTGGGCTACTACATTCCATACATCTACGTAACAAACGATGCGGCGCTTGCAGCGGGTAGAGAAGTCGTTGGTGCTCCAAAGAAACTTGCCAACATAGCTATAATCAAAGAGAACGACATGATTCTTGGCTTCCTTGAGCGTCCAAAGGGTAAAAGGCTTTTAAGCATAACTGTAAAACCCGAACAGAGAGTTGCAGAAGAGTTCATAGATTCATTTTTGCAGAGAAGACTTGAACTCTACTCCCTTCGTTTACTGCCACCAATCGAAGGTGGCGATGGGGTTGCACAGCTCGTTAAATGGATCTCTTACATGGACATCCACACAGATGCGGAGGAAAAGGTAACCTTTGACAATGTTAAGCTCGGAAGAAAAAGGATCTGGGGTGGAAATGCAACTGTTACATACGATTCTCCATCAATATCTGATCCCGTGCACAAAATACCAGTCAAGGATCTGCTACTCGGAGCTTATTTGCAATTTGACATGGCTTTAAAGCCCGAAAAGGTGGTGAAAGAGTGGAGACTGTAGCGATTGCTGGCGCGGGAACGATGGGCTCAGCTATTTCTGCGCTTTTTGCAAACGCTGGCTACAACGTTGTGCTCTATGACATAAGTAAGGAAGCGCTTGAGAGGGCGAAGAAGAGAAATGGCAAAGAGCATTTGCTCGAGCTTGAAAAAGCAGGGCTTAAAAAAGTTGATAGATTGGATAACATCGTTTACACTACAGATATATCAAAGCTAAAGGGTTGCGATTTCCTGCTTGAGACAATAAAAGAAGATCTCAACACAAAAATAGAATTTTTCAAGAAAATCGCGAGTATTTGCAGAGATACGCTTTTTGCGACAAACACTTCTTCTTATATGCCTTCTGAGATTTCTAAAGGAGCTAAGGTTAACGTTTTTCTTTTTCATTTTTCCAATCCACCTATAGAGATGCCTCTTGTCGAAATTTCTGGAGAAGGAGATGTGAGCAAAGTAGTTGAATATGCACAAAGAATTGGCAAAAAGCCGATAGTGTTAAAAAAGCAGTGTAGAGGTGCTGTGTTAAACAGAATGCTCTGCGCTCTTGGAGTGGCTTTGGGCTATTCCCTTAAACTGGCAAGTCCTTATGAAATCGATGCGTCGGTGAAGATGTTTGGAATGAAACATGGTGTCTTTGAAATATTCGACAAAATTGGGCTCGATGTTTCGCTTGATGTTCTTAAAAGCCTTGAAGAGGCTTATCCAAGGTTTTCTTCAGAATTTATAAAAGAGACACTTGCTCAGTTCGTTAAAGCGGGAAAATTAGGCAAGAAGAGTGGAGAAGGGTTTTACAAATGGGTAGGCGAAGAGCCGATTGCTGAGAAGGTCGAAAACTATGCTGATGTGACGATTTTGCTTGCAGTCATAGTAAACGAGGCTTTCAGGATAATCGAAGACGGTATAGCAGATAAAGCCACGATAAATGAGGTCTGGAAACTGGCTACGCTTTCTCCGGGAATTTTCGATCTTGCTGAGATCTTAGGATACGATAATCTTCTAAATGCTCTGAATAGGGCTTTTGAAGAGACTGAGATGGAAGTTTTCAGACCTGCAAAGGCTTTTGCTTCATTGAAGTTCTAAAATTTCTTTTAGCTTTTGAAGTTTTTACGCAAAACACTTATAACCAAAAAGCTGAGAATTTTTAAAGCCGGGGTTGCCGAGTCCGGCTAAGGCGGTAGACTCGAGATCTACTGGGCTTTGCCCTCGTGGGTTCAAATCCCACCCCCGGCGTATTTAGCTCCAAGATTTTTTTATAAAATTCAAAGCTCAAAGCTTTTGAAGACCTTAACGTAATTGGAGGCGATGCTTTCAAGCTTTTTGTCATCTGTTACGAGTTCAAAACCGTTTTTCATAGCGATAAAAACGTAAGAAGCGTCGTAAAATGTGAGACTGTTTTTACATGCAAATTCTAAGACTTCCTTTTCTAAACCCCTTACTGAAAAGATCTCCATTGCCCCCATTGCTTTTCCAATGATTTCAGCAAACTCTATAGCTGTGTTCTCATCGATTTTCTTAAGCAAATTTACCTCTTTCCACAAAGCATTCAGTGTTTCGTAGATCGCAAGATCAAGAGTTGCGCCATTCAGAAAAGCTCTTACTTTTCCCCTTTTTGCGAGATTCACGATTCCGCTCGCATCGAATAGCCTCATCTTTCTCTTTCCTCCCTGATCAATCTCACAATCTCCTCATCCTCTATTTCTTTCAGAGCTGAACTGAGCTTCTTCGCTTTCTCTTCTATTTCTTCAAGAATTCTTTTTTTCACTTCTTCTTCCAGAGCTTTTCTGATAACTGGCCCAGGTTTTATGTTGTATTTTGTGAGCTTTTCTTTCAGGCTTTTCGGAATTTTCGCTGAGACCGTAACATATTCCATGTCATCCCATTTTAAGTAAACTTATATAAAGTTTACTCATCAAAGCAAAATCTGGTTTTGGAAAAACAATCTTTTCAGATTCAGGGCACTACGAAAAATTCGTGTATTGTGCTGAAATTCCTGTTGCGAATTTTGTTCTTTAGGTTAAATTTTTATGGTCTCCACATTACCTATATCATTCCTTGAGCTTGAACATCGTTATCGACTACTTTTCGGTCAAATGACTGGAATTGTTTTGAAAGTGCTATAATTCCATTTTTCACTTCTAATAATGTATTAGGAGCTCGAGATTACATAGACGTCCCCGTTTCTAAATTAACGCTACACCCATTTCTGTCCGGATTCTTTAAACTATGCCTTCTATAAGGCTTCTACTCAAACTCTTGATTTGGCTTTACTTCACTCTCCAAAGACAAATGAAAAAATTAGTTCTGAATTGGCAGATCACACAGCAATTATTTTCTATCATCCAAAAATTAGCATCAAACACAATACAACTCCCGCAAACAAAGAAGCCAAAAGCGCTGCAAGAAGGGTTCCAGTAATTATCCCGACCAAGATATTGGAAAAGAAACTTTCTGCAAATTTTCTGTCAAAAGCTTCGAAAATCCCAAGAGCAACAAATGGGATAAAGAAGAAGGTAAAAGCTACCTTAAAAACCATAAATGCGGATTCAAGTGCTTTTAGGGCGTCCATTTACCACCCCAAAACATAATATTGATAATTAAAATTTAAGTGTTTCGACACGTGAGCCCCCCTTTGTTTCCTGTGGAACTGTGTTTTACGGATTTCGATGGGTTTTCTATCATTGTAGTCGTTTTTATTTGGCTATTTTTTCTAAGGAATGGCTATAAATTCAAGACTGAGTATTTAGGCTTTTTAGATCAAATCTTTTAATTCAAAAATTCGCAAAAGGGCGAGAGCTTTTCTTACCTTCGAATAGAGAGTTTTCGAAGACTGCAAAGCAAGAGAGTTTTGAATTGATTGCCAATTTTGATTCTGGCTCTTAATCCGATTCTTCTGATTGATCTTCTCATTTTCCGTTTATACTAACTGATTTGGGCTTTTAGAGCTCTTTTCGGACTTTAAAAAGTCGTTTTTTGTGTAGAATTCCAAACCTTTTGACTCTGGGACAATTATCCCTCTACTATTTCTCTTTCAAGCTCTAACCTAATGTGGATTTTTGAACTTCAATGGAAAAGCGATAAATTACACGGCTCTTTTCAAAAAGGCAGAATAATTTTTGCTTAAAGGGTTTTTAGAGTTCCACTCCTAACCATAGGTCTCCAGAATAAAATATTCTAAAATTTCAGTCAACTTTTGGAGCAAATTCAATGCGCAGATATGGTCTCGTCGCAGTATTTAAGTTCTCCTTGGAATTGAACGTAATTCTTGTAGCCTGATTTTCGTTGCTTGACTTTATGCACCATCCGTAGTTTACGGTTCCGTCAGCGAATAGCTGAACGTCTGTTGTTACATTCCAAGCTAAGTTGTTGGAGTTACGCTGTAGGTTGGATCGTTATCAAATGTTTGCTAAAAAAAGAATTTCAATATAGTTGGTGCTTAAATTCCATGGACTTTGGCCAGAAGGACAGTTTATTTTATCGAGATTATTAGAACAAACAATAGACACCAAGATTTGTTGATTAACAAAGTCATTTGCATTTAGCTGAACCTCCAACTCACCACCACCAAGTCCCTGTCCCCTCGCATTCTCAAGATTGTTGTTAAGGTATATCAACGCATAGACAGGCCCTGCTTTATCTTTACAATTGCCATTCCATATAAGTATGGGAGAAACACTCGAATTAATGGTATATGGCAATGTGAAAGTAAAGTTTTGCCATGCACAATTTTGTGTAGAGTTTGCCCAAATAGATTGACCGTCAATCCATCCTACAAAAGAGTTGTTGTAACTGCTGCACACAGGCGAACAAGATATACCCGACAGAGTTGCCCCCCTCACTTTTGAGAGACTACCTGCAGGCGGGCATGTAGGACATGGTGTGGGAGTGGGACAGGGAGGACACTCTCCATTAGCTGGACACTCTTCGCAGAAAGGGACAGATGTATTGACCTCTACTATGAAATCTTGTGCTTCTATTCCACTTGTTGTAAAAGATACTGTACATGTAACTGTTTCATTTGGATTGTCGGTGGTTACGTTTGCATTAAAGTAATACCAAACCTCACCTCGTTCGTTTGTAACGGTCTGATATGGGTTGGAATTACAAATTCCGTTGCTTGAAGACACAAATATCATTACGGGATAATTTTTGATAGGATTTCCAAACCTATCTACAAGCTTAGCACCAAGCATTACTGTGGAATATTGATAAACACTAAATTGAGTATCTGTAAGTGGAATGAATTTATCTGGAGTTACTCCAAAATCTTGAGAGATTTCTCCACTAATAACAGCGTAGGCTTCAAAAACAGAAATCGAAAGCGTGATGTTTTTGAGATTTTCAAGGCTAACAACGTTTCCAGTTCTGCTAACCTTTACTTCCGAATTGTTCCTATAAACATCACTGAGCTTAGAATTCCACCACTCAGCGGTTTTTTCGTCAAAGCATTCAAGGCTAATATTTCCGCTGAAAAGATTTCTGCCTCCAACAGAGACTGGAATAAAGATTAGGTTTGCACTCTCAGTTGTTGCAAAGCTGTTAAAGTTCGCCTTTATGATGTATAGCGAAATCGAGTTGTTGCTGAAAGAGATCTGGTCGGATTCCTTTAAAACAAAAGAATCCTCAAGCCTTAAAACTGCTGAGTGCTCGTAGATCAGCTTTGAACGCGAAGAATAGAAGTAATTGGGCTCGACAATAATAGCGGAAGTCGTATTTTCCAATCTGAATTCTCGCCTCTCTCCACCAACCGAAACGTTTCCCTCAACTCTTATTCCCAAATCCTTTGTGGAAATCGTGGTCGAAGCCTTTGGTGGAGAGACGAGAACGTAATAATTCGGGTAATCTACACCTGCCTTTAAAACTACCTTTGCCGGATTTCCTGTTGAAGCTGAGAGCGAAATAACTTCGCTAACATCAGCAACCCCGTACTTCAACTCGCTGAGATGTTTTGCCTCAACCGCCTTATTCCACTGCGGAACTGCTGTTGATTGTAGAATGCCGATTAGCCCCATCACTATTGCCATCAACAGTATGAATCCGATCAGTGGCGAGACCGCTTTGCTGTTCACCGGTTTCATATTGCTCACAATGATTATAATCTCCACGTATTTAACTCTATTGGTGTATGTTCTAATTAAGAAAACGGTCTTCTTGACTTTTAAAAGTCTCTGAGAGATTTTAAAGCTATTATGCCATGTCACAAGCTCAGGGGTGTCATTAGTCAGCTAAATCTTTAGAAGTGGAAAGATTTATCTTGAACGAAAAATAGAGAATTCATGGATCCTAAAATGGTTCTGAAGGGGATGCTTGAAAAAGCCTACAGAATTGAAGCGGGATTCGAAAGTGAAGCTAATTTTAAAGCTTTTGTTGAGATCATGGACGAAGAACAAAAGAGAGTCCTTTTCCAGCTAATGTCGGATTCTGAGAAGCATAAACTGATGCTTGAAGAGATTGCAAAAAGTCTCGGAATTGAGATTGAGAAAAAGGTTGAAGAGTTCAAATTTTCAGATAAGAGGTTTTTCAATGAGATATACAAACTTGAAACGAGTGCAAAGGTTTTGTATGAGCAAATGATTCAGAAATTCAGTAATCTTCTCGGTGGGGAAATTGAAAAACTTAGGGAGCTTGTAAAAGATGAAGAGAGGCATGCAAAACTCGCTGAGAAATTTGTGGACAAGACTATGAGAATCCTATGATGCTTATTATTCTGGCTATATAAAGATAGGAGAAAGATTTATTAATACCTTCGAAGCAAGATTATAAAACGGCGGCGGGGTGGATGAGATGATTTCGGAAAAAATTGAATTAGATAAAATACTGCCCATGATAAGAAGAGAAATAGAGACATCCGAGGTGGCGAAAAAAATTTCAGAGCTCGATTCAAAGCTTGTTGAGCTTAGAAAGGCAGTCGAGGGTATTGTAATTGAGCTTACATACATTAAAAGTGAGCTAAAGGAATTGAGGGAGAATAGTAAGGATAGAAAATCGGTTCAAACTCAGCTAAAAGATGAGAAAACATCTGAAAAGTTAGAAAAACAGACAAGGCAAGAAGAAATAAAGGTCGATACATTCAAGAGAGAAAAAATTGGAGAGAAGGAGAATGAGAATTCAAAGAAATCTCAGATACTGGAAGACGAGAAGGATTTAATAATCTGCGACTGAAATGCAGATTGCGAAGATAACCCTAAAGAACTTTAAATCCTTTAGCAAAAAGGTAGAGATCCCACTATATCCCGGATTTACAGTAATAACAGGGCCCAATGGCAGTGGAAAATCAAATATTATAGATTCTATTCTTTTTTGTTTAGGTCTTTCTACATCTACCAAGCAACTAAGGGCTGAAAGACTTTCTGATCTTGTATCCGAGGGTAAAAGAGAGGCCGAAGTTTCTATAGTTCTTGGGGATGATAGCAAAAAATATGAGATAACGAGAAGAGTCAAAATAACTGACAGGGGTCATTACAGCTATTACTACTTGGACGGTAAGCCCGCAAGCTGGACAGATGTGCAAAATTTGCTTTCACAGCTCGGTATTTACAGTGATGCTTATAACATTGTTATGCAGGGTGATGTTACAAGAATAGTTGAAATGTCTCCAGTGCAGAGAAGAAAAATAATAGAAGATATTGCGGGAATCTCGGAATTCGACGAAAGAAAAGAAAGGGCTCTTGAGGAACTTGATAGAGTTAGAGAAAACATTGAAAAAATCGAAGCTGTTATTGCAGAAGTCGAATCTATGCTTTCAAATCTTGAAAAAGACAGAAATGAAGCTCTCCGCTACAAAGAGTTAATGCTCAGGAAGGCGGAAATCGAGAAACAGATTAAAGCTCATGAGTTTCTCTCTCTCAAATCTACCAAAGAAAAAATTGAAAAGGAAATCGAAAAACTTGAGAAAGAAAAAGATAGACTTTCATATCTTATTCCCGATATCTCGAAGAAAATTTTTGAGACCAATGAAAAGCTTAAAGAAGTGGCAGATTCAATTTCAAAGTTTGGAGATGAAAAGCTAAGTGAGATTCAAACTGAAATTCTTAAAATTACATCTGAAATGGATTCAATAAAGAAGGCCGAAAAGATCTATTTGGAAGAAATTTCAAGAATAGAGGAGGATGAGTTAAAGAAGAAGGGAGAAGTTTTAAAATTAAGAGATGAAATAGAAAAAGTTGGAAAAGAGCTTGAAGAAGAGGTCCTGAAGAGAGTTAGTCTCGGCGAAATAGTTGGCGATCTTGAAAGTAAGCTAAATTCACTAAGACAGGCTCTTGAAAGTGCGGACAAAAGTTATCAGGAGCTTAAAAATAAACTGATTGATAAAAGAGAAGAACTCGAAAAACTAAAAGAAGAAAGAAATAGATTAATTTCCGAAAGAGATAAACTTCTGGAGATTGTTAGAAGGATTGAGATTGAAATTGAGGATGCAAGAGCTGAAAAAGAGAGTTTATCCAAAAAGCTTGAGGATGATAAGAAAAAGCTGGAGTCTCTATCAATAGAATTGCTGAAAAAAGAGCAAGAACAGAGAAATTTAAATTCCGAATTTTTAGATTTTGATAAAAAGCTATTTTCTCTCCGTTCAAAACTTTCAGATGTCGAAGAAGAATCAAAGCGTTGCGAAGTAGAGCTTGCGAAAATCAAAGCCAAAATATCTACTCTGCAGAGCTATTCAAAGCCTGTTGAGACAATTCTAAATGCTAAAGATAAACGAGAGCTAGTGGGAATCTTTGGAACGGTATCTCAACTTGGAGAAGTTGATGAAAAATTTACTTCAGCTATAGAATCTGCAATTGGTGGGGCTCTGCAATTTATTGTGGTTGAAACTGAAGATGATGCAGTTGAAGCCATAAAATATCTCAAAATGCTTCAAGCAGGGAGGGCTAGTTTCATTCCACTGAGAAAGATAAAGGATTATAAAGTCGAATTTGATCGGAGCGTATTGAGCGAGAGGGGCGTAATAGACTTTGCAGTTAACCTGATTAAATGCGATAAGAAATTTCTACCAGTTTTCAAGTTCCTGCTCCGTGATACAGTAGTTGTTGACACGATTGAGAGTGCTAGGAGATTGATGGATAAAAATTTGAGAATAGTCACTCTTGATGGAGATCTCGTAGAAAAGAGTGGTTTGATTTCTGGAGGAAGCAGAGAGAGAAAGGGCCTTCTAATTTCAAAGGAGTTGTTAGAAAAAGATAGAGAGCTTACAGACAGAATATACGAACTGCAGCAACAGAAAGAGAAGATAACAGCAGAACTCGTTAAAGTTGAGGAAAGCAGAAAAAATCTGAAAATAAAGCTTGATGAAATCAATGCAAGAGTTCAGGAGATTAGGGGAGAGGTTAGAGTTCTGGAGGAAAGACTAAAGAGTTACAATAGTCAGATTAGTGAAATTGATAAAAGAATTGACCAAAGAAATACGGAAAAGTCACAGCACATCGAAGAATTGAGAAGAGTTAACAATAACATCTCAGAAATCGAAAAGAAAATAAAAGAGCTCGAGGCTTTAATAAGAGATTTAGAAAGCAAATTGAAAGAAAGTAAAATACCCGAGATACTTTCAGAGCTTGAGAAAGTTAAAGACGAGCTCTCACGAAACAGAGAAATTCTTATATCGGTTGAGAAAAAGATCGAAAATTACGAGTTTCAGAAATCTCAGCTCGATAAAAATCTAAATTCTATAAATTTGGAGCTTGAGCAATTGCTCAAAAGAAAAATTGAGCTTAAAAGCAAAATTGAAGAAAATAAAAAGAGATATGAAGAAATCACACAGAGGCTTAAAGAACTGCGTGACGAGGAGAAGGGTTTAGGTGAAAAGGTTAGAGAACTCAGGGAATATAGAGACACTCTACTTTCAGAACTCAGAAAACTTGAAGAAGAGAAAAACAAGGCTGATTTTGATTTAAAGAGATGCGAGGATAGACTTTTGAATCTTAATGAGAAGCTATCAGTAATTTTGGGAGATCTTAAAAAATTTGAGGGTTTTGAGTTACCAGAGGTTCTGAGAGACTTACAAGAGTTGATTAGGGAACTCTCTGAGGTTAATAGTCTACTTGCAAATTTTGGAGAAGTGAATCTCAAAGCAATACAGGATTACGAAAACGTCAAAGCAAGAAGAGACGAATTGGTTCAGAAAAAGGGAATTTTAGAAAAAGAAAGAGCTGAGATAATCGATAGAATTGAGAAGTATGAGAAGAGAAAACGAGAGGTATTTTTTGAAGTTTTTAATGCGATTAACAAGAACTTCGGACAGATTTTAGCAGAACTCGCAGATGGTGAGGGTGAGTTATTTCTCGATAGCGAAGACGTATTTAATAGCGGACTCCACATGCGAGTCAGACTTAAAAATAAGCCAATGCAGAGGCTTGAAGCGTTAAGTGGGGGAGAGAAAAGTCTTGTGGCGTTATCATTGATATTGGCAATTCAGATGTTCAAACCTGCACCTTTTTATGCTTTTGATGAAGTTGATATGTTTCTCGATGGTGTAAATGTCGAAAGAGTTGCGAAGATGATAAAGAAACGCTCTAAGTCTGCTCAGTTCATAGTTGTCTCTTTAAGAAAGCCGATGGTTGAATCTGCAGATGCGGTTGTGGGTATAACATTAGGAGGTGACAACTCATCGATCGTAACGGGTATAAAGCTGAATTCGGAGATCCAATCGAAATACTAATAGACATGGCAAGAAAAGGGGAAATAGACCCTTGGAATATAGATGTAATTGATGTTACCGATAAATTTCTAAAAAGACTTGAAGAAGCTAAAAAGCTTGATTTAAGAATTTCCGGAAGGGTTTTACTTTATGCGGCAATTCTTGTAAGAATGAAAGCAGACGCTATTGCCCCTCAGCCACCACCTGCAGAAGATGAAAGTGATGTTGAAATAATAGAGTGGGAGGAATTCGATGCTGATGAAATAGATGAAATCAAACTTGAAGACTTACTGAGAGCACAGAGGAGGAGAATAAGAAAAATAAACACATTAAAAGATTTAATTGAGGAGCTGAGGAAAGCGGAAGCTATTGAAAAGAGGCGGAAAAAAAGAAAAGGTAAGGATTTTATAGATATAGACTTGGTAACTTCAATTCCACATGATGAAAGTATGGAGGGTAAAATTCGACAGGTTGAGGAAAACCTTTTGAAATTGTTGCAGAAAAAAGAATTCGTAACTCTTTTCTCCATTGCAAGTAATAGGGAGGACTTGGTGGAGTATTATATTTCCCTTCTCCATCTTGTTCTAAGAAAAAAGTTTCAAATCTTTCAAAAAGAAATTTATGGTGATATAGAAATCCGATTGTTTGGAGAAAATAATCTTCATCAAAGCTAATTTTTTATAAAGCGGTGCCTTAGAAGTTTGCAGACTCAAAAACTCAAATAAAACAAAACTTGGAGGGAAATTTATGGAGATGGCATAAATTAAGTTCTATGGCTGTTAGATACATTTACTCTATTTTTCTTTTCTTTAAAAAGCTTATTTTCTTGCAGTCTGATCTTTAATACTAATTCAACCATTTCCACAGGAAACAAAGGGGGGCTTGTTTTAAGATAAAAGTTTATGCTTATAGAGAAAATTTTTTAAACAAGAAAAATTTGGAATGAACTATGGGAGAAGTTGTACATGTAGTAGCAGTCACTTCAGAAAGCGCAACAATTTTGGAGAGTATAAAATCAGTCGGTTATCCAATTCATAAGGCCTATATTGTTTACAGAGAAAAGGAAGCATTAAATGCCGTTGAAAACGTTAATCGAGCTTTAAGCTCTCTTGTTGAGTCGAAAATACTAAACTTCGAAGGTAAAAGAGTATATCAGATTGTTTGGGAAATTCTTAGTGTTATCAGGCAGGAGATCGAAAGTGGGAACTCGGTTCTTTTTAACGTTTCAGACGCGGATAAATTGCTATGTATGGCCTTTCTTATCTCAGCGCAAATCTCGAACAGCAAGATATACTCGGCTTGGGAGAACTCTACAAAGTTTCTGCAAACACCCCCTCTCAAAAAATTTAATGGGGATAGAATTAAAATTTTAAAAGTGCTTGCAAATGAGGGAGGGTCAGTAGATTCTATAAATAGACTGATAGAACTCGTAGACGGAAAAATCGAGGAACAAAAGAAGTATATGGCCCAAAGAGCAAGAATGAGTTACCATTTGAACGAATTGGAGGAGGACGGGTTAGTTACAACGGAAAGAAAGGGAAAACATCTCAAGATTGCGATAACGGATCTTGGCAAAGCTTATGTAGTAATGTTTGGTTAAGCAAGTATGCTTACGGTTCTTCTGGTTGCAGATTCCTGTGAGTGGCACAAGTATAAGGAGCTTGAAGAATGCTTGATTAATGAATACTATGTTGAATATGCCGATAAATTAAGCTCAGAGGTTACAGAATTAAGCAAGCTTGAATTCTCATATGATATCATTTTCTACCTCAAAATGCCCGAAACGAACGAAATTTCCGCGATATCAAGACTCCTAAAGAGTAAAATCTTTATTTTTCATGTCAGAGAGAATGGCTTCTCACCTATACAGCTCAAAAATGGGCTTCTACCAGTTGCGGACAGAATTTTGCTTAAAGCAAGTGCGATGAGGGGAAAGCTTGAATATTTCCGTGGGGTAGATGAAATTTTAGCCCTAAATGCTTACCATATAGAACCAAAAGACGCCTGCGAAGTAGTTCTTAACGGGAATAAGGATTCAAAAGCTATGCTTGGAGACATTGTTTTTAGAGCGGGTAAGAATGTGATTCTGGGAGTAAAAAAGAACAACATTGTGGTCTTCTCAGCAGACATTTTTTCCAACGATTGTTTAAGGAGTGCCCAAAACTGCAGGTTCATAAAAAATCTGCTCTCCGAAATGCTTACGGGAGTGGAATTTTACTGATGATTTTGCGAAATATTTAAAATTGGCAATTAACATTAGTCAATATGTCAGCTCCGCTGGAAGGTGTGAGAGTTATAGACACCTCTCAATTCATCTCAGGGCCCCTTTGTGCAACCCTTTTGGCAGAGATGGGTGCTGAAGTAATCAAGGTGGAACCCAAAATTGGAGACACTTTAAGAGTTTGGACTTCACTTATTCATCCAGAACTTGAAGCCCTTTTTTGTGCTTTGAACAAAAACAAAAAGAGTTTAACCTTAAATCTCAGAGATAAAGAGGGTGTGGAAATTTTCAAAAGGCTTGCTTCAAAATCTGACATATTGGTGGAGAATCTCGGCCCAGGGACTATGAATGAATTTGGACTCGGTTATGAGAAGCTGAGAGAACTGAATCCAAGACTAATTTATGTCAGCATATCGGGATTTGGTAGAACTGGCCCTATAGAGAAAGAACTGCTTTTGATCTAATAGCACAGGGTGCGGGGGGAACAGCCAAGCTTGTTGAGAGAGTCGGGAATAAACCAAAGATGTTCATTGGCGACATAGTTTCCGGCGTTTATGCCGCACTTGGGGCGATGTTCGCTCTTTATTGGCGCGAGAAAACTGGAATGGGGCAGTTAGTTGACGTCTCAATGCAGGACGTCGTTTTCTCGATCAACTTGGCCGGTATTGTAGAGACTGCATTAGGAGAAAAAGCGAAAGAAATAGGTTTAAGTATCACGAAATACCCTCCCGGGATAAAATTGCCTCTCTATGGCATTTATCCAGCCCAAGATGGGGAAGTTGCGATATGTGCTTTAACAGATGCACAGGCAAAAAGATTGTTTAGGGCAATGGGGATGGAGGAGCTTGTCAGCGAGGGTAAATTCTCTACTTTTATCTCAAGATTTGAAAATGATGAGGAACTAAATAAAGTCGTTAGTAACTGGACTTCAAAAATGAAAAGAGACGAAATTGTTCGACTACTTGCTAATGCAAAAGTTCCATGTGGACCAATTTACGATGTTTCAGAACTCAGAAATGATGAACAGCTGAAGGCAAGGGGGATGCTTGTTGAGGTGGAGTATAAGGGCATGAAATTCCAGATACCTGGAGTTTGTGTGAAACTTTCAGAATCACCCGGCTCAGTTAAGCCTGCTCCAGAGTTGGGAAAACACAATATCGAAATACTGTCTTCTCTTGGATATAGCGAAGACGAGATCAGGAATTTCGAGAGAAAAGGTGTGATTTGAAATTCCAATTGCAAGTAAAAATTAGATAAAAAGCTCCTGTGAACAGCATCCGAATTTTTAAGTCTATACTTATATAATTAAAAAATATAAAATTACTTGCTCAGCCACGGAATTAACTTTCTCATCTCTTTTCCAACAACTTCTATCGGATGATTTGCCTCCATTTCGAGAAGCTTGTTGTAAACGGGTCTTCCGGCCATATTCTCAAGGATCCACTCTCTCGCAAACTCACCACTCTGTATCTCCCTCAAAATCTTACGCATCTCTTCCTTAACAGCACTTGTGAATATCCTTTTTCCTCGCGTCATCCCCCCGTATTTTGCAGTTTCGCTAACTGCTTTCCACATATTGAAAATGCCACCCTCGTAAATCAGATCGACTATCAGCTTAAGTTCGTGCAAGACTTCAAAGTAGGCAACTTCTGGCTGATAGCCTGCTTCAACAAGAACCTCAAAAGAATTCTTTATCATCTCAGCAACTCCACCGCATAGATCGACCTGCTCACCAAATAGATCGGTCTCAGTCTCCTCTTTGAAAGTTGTTTCTATAACTCCAGTCCTTGTCGCTCCAATGCCCTTTGCATACGCTAAGGCAATTTGCAAGGCCTTTCCGCTTGCATTCTGGTGAACCGCAAGAAGTGCCGGCACACCTTTGCCTTCAACAAACATCCTCCTAACCAAAGGTCCCGGGCCTTTAGGAGCAACCATTATTACATCAACGTTGCTCGGTGGAACGATCTGGTTGTAATGGATGTTGAAACCGTGGGCAAATAAGATCGCACAGCCAGGTTTTAGTTTTCCATGAACAAATTTTCTGTAAACTTCTGGCTGAACCATATCCGGAATGAGCATCGCAATCAAGTCTCCGTCTATTTCTTCGAGTTTTATTGCCTTAACGCCATCTTTTTCAGCTCTCTTCCAGCTCTCTTTGTCCCATTCTGGCAAAGCGGTTACAACATCAAGCCCGCTATCACGCAAATTTAGAGCATGTGCATGCCCCTGGCTCCCGTAACCAACAATGCAAATCCTCTTACCCTTTAAGGGTTCTAAACTTGCATCCCTATCACTGTAAATTCGAGCCATACTATCACCGAGCACTTGATGTCGATAAGCCTCATATTTTTTTTGCTGAGATTTTGAATCCATAAGCACCCTTGCTTAACTCAACATCGAAATTCATTTTTTAAGTCTTTCTGCTATATCCTCACATTTTTCAAACGCTCTCCAACTGTTGTATACTTTACTGGCATAATCTGGAGAAATAAGCCTGCTAAAAATTATCTTCCAGAGTTTTTTAATAATCTCCGGCGCATCCCTGTCTAAATCTATAATGAAGATAAAACCCCCTCTTTTTAAAACTCTGTAAGCTTCTTTCAGTGCACATTCAACACTTAACTCATGTAAGGAGAAGCAGAAAATTGCCACGTCAAACACTTCATTTCTGAAGGGCAAACACTCGGCCTTACATCTGATTCCACCAGACATTATGCACATTTCTGAAGATAAGTCAATACAAATTATCTCAGCTTCCGGAAACAGATTCTTTAATTCTTCTGAAAGAATTCCTGGGCCGGCACCAATGTCGATTATTCTCTCAGCATCTTTCACCGAGTTTTTGATCTCTAATCCGAGAAGATAATAAAACCACCTGTTGTTTATAGTCCACAGGTGGTACCGCTCTGCAATTGTATCCCACATAGCCAAATCATTAATTTTTTAAAGATAATTTTTTCTGTAGTAGAAAAACGATATAAAACTCTAATTATTTTATAAGTTTTTTAAATCTTCCGATAGAGTTAAATTCACACAAAGCTTAGCAGAAGGGGATGAAAAGCGAAAGTGGAGAGAGACTCATAATAAAAAGAACGGGCTATCCTTCAGTGGGAGAGATTGTGGTGGGAACTGTTACAAGAGTTTTAGATTTTGGTGCTTTCGTTTCCTTAGACGAGTATGAGAATAAAGAGGGAATGGTTCATATAAGTGAAGTTGCATCGGGCTGGATAAAAGACATAAGAGAGCACGTTAAGAAGGGGCAAAAAGTGGTTTGCAAAGTTCTCAGCGTGAATCCGAAAAGAGGCCACATAGATCTATCAATTAAAGATGTCAATGAAAGGCAAAAAAGGGAGAAACTTCAACAATGGAAGAACGAAATGGCCGCATTCAAATGGCTTGAGTTAGCGAATGAGAAAGTAAAGCTAAGCAATGAAGAACTTGTAAAGCTTGGAAGAAAATTGTTAAAGGAATACGATTCCATTTATTCTGCTTTTGAAGAGGCAGCCTATGAGGGTTATGAAGTTCTCGTTAAGATTGTCGGAGAGGAATTCGCAAAGGCGATGGCTGAAATTGCGCGTGAGAACATAAAACCAAAAAG
Source organism: Archaeoglobaceae archaeon (assembly GCA_038734275.1). NCBI lineage: Archaea > Methanobacteriati > Methanobacteriota > Archaeoglobi > Archaeoglobales > Archaeoglobaceae > Archaeoglobaceae archaeon. The sequence goes on along the minus strand of JAVYOO010000009.1, from coordinate 56,279 downwards.
AGTTAAAGTCAGGGGAGTTTTCGAGGTCAAATTTTTCCAGCCAGATGGTGTTGAAAGGATCAAAAAATTGTTCTCAGAAATCAAGCCCACAGATAATGTCAAGGTTGAAATCTTCTACATCGGTGCACCCAAGTATAGGATTGTCGTGGAAGCAGAAGATTATAAGCTTGCAGAGAACTCCCTAAAGAAAATCGTGGACACTGTGTTGAAGAATGCCAAGAAGCTTGGAGGAGAAGCTAACTTTGCAAGAGAGGCCGTATGAAAGCTCTCATGAGAAAATGCTCAAAGTGTGGTAATTACACATTGAAGAATAGATGTCCAAAGTGTGGAGGAGAGACAAGAATGCCAATTCCACCGAGATTCTCCCCGGAGGATCCTTATGGGAAGTATAGAAGGATGTTGAGAAAGGAGAAAGGATTCTTTTTGAGAGGGTGATTGGAATGATAAAAAGAGTGGACGTAAGGTATTTGAAGGATCCAGAGGCCTGCGGGCTAAAGGATCCGGTATTCATTGAAGGTTTGCCAGGTATCGGACATGTTGGGAAGCTTGTAGCGGATCACTTGGTAAACGAGCTTGGAGCTGAAAAGATTGTGGAGATATACTCTCATCACTTCCCACCGCAGGTAATGGTTCTGGAAGATGGAACTATTAGAATACCGAGGAATGAGGTTTACGCATGGAAATCAAATGGTAGTTCCCCCGATCTGTTAATACTCGTGGGGGACTTTCAGAGCATAAGCAACGAGGGGCACTTTGAGCTCGTGAATGCTTACATAGAGATAGCGAAGCGATTTGGTGTAAGGAGAATATACACTCTGGGCGGATACGGAGTAGGTAGACTCGTGGAAGAACCTTACGTAGTTGGTGCCGCTAATTCTAAGAAAGTTGTTGATGAAATGGTTAAATATGGTGTCAAATTTGAACCAGGAGAGCCAGGAGGAGGGATAATCGGTGCTGCCGGGCTTTTGCTTGGAGTGGCGGAGCTTGAGAACATAGAGGCGATCTGTCTCATGGGAGTAACTTCTGGCTATATGGTCGATCCGAAGAGTGCAAAGGCAGTGCTGGAAGTATTGTCGAGAATTCTGGGGCTTCAGGTATCCTTTGAAGCTCTTGAGAAAAGGGCCAAGGAAATGGAGAAGATTATAGCCCAGATAAAGGAGATGCAAGAGCTTGCGGTTCAGCAGTGGAAGAGCGATGAAGATCTGAGATACTTCAGATGAGGTTCTGGGAGATCGACTTTGCGAGGGGAATAGCTGTAATTCTAATGCTAATTTTTCACCTATTTTTCGATGCATACTACTTTGGCAAGATCAAGCTTGAAGGCGACTTCTGGTTCTGGTTTCCCCGCTTTATCGGCGGGATGTTCATATTCATTTCAGGATTTACATTTAGCATAGTCTATAAAAATTTTAAACCCGTTCTTAGGAGAACGCTGAGACTCTTGTTGATCGCATTGGGGATAACCATTGCCACATACATCTTTGCCCCTGATAAAATGGTTATTTTTGGCATAATTCACTTCTTTGCCTTGGCATCTGTTTTTGGGTTTTTATTCCTCGGAAAACCATTTTTAAGCCTCTCGGTTGGAATTTTGTTTCTCATTGCGAATTTTCATGTCTCGGAACTATTAATTAAGGAGCCTTACCTTGTCTGGCTTGGAATAATGCCCTATGGCTTTAGAACGCTTGACTACTATCCAATGATCCCTTGGTTCGGCGTTTTTTTGCTTGGCATGTTCTTTGGTTCTTATTACAGGCGTGAAAGCTCAAATTACTGGAGCAACCCGATAAACTTTCTTGGAAGACATTCATTGGCTATTTATCTGATTCAGCACCCAGTCATAGTTTTTTTGCTTCAGGTATACTATGGGGATATTTTGGGTCAACTCATAACTTCATTTGAAATCTGAAGCTCTATACGCCAGAGCTTTTGATTAAAAACTTTGATTAAAAACTGGCACTCGAATCAAAAGTTCGGGCTACTCGACTTTTTTGCACTTCAAAACTCTTTTTAGACGATCTAAATCTAATTTTATTAAAACTTCAGCGATTCTTCTTGAAACTCTTTAGAATTGTAAAGGCATAGGGGATTCCTATACCCATAAAAACGATTACCGAAGCTAAAACAACTTCCGATGGCATGTCCATAAAGTCAATCTTCCAACTTTCTTAAAAACCTTACCATGTTTATCCAGTGCCCACCCATCCAGTAAAGTTTTCTGCAGTTCTCACAGAACCAGAGTTCATATCTCTCGAGCATGTCTTCTGGCAAGCCCTGCTCCCTTAAAACTGTTAAAGCTTCTTCTATTGTTGGCTTTCGCAGAAAATTGTTGCAAACACTGCACCGATCCATAACAATCTGGAATTTAACTCCAAATGCCTTGAGTTCTTTCATTTGCTCCGCAACATCGTTGGATCTTATCAATATAGCATCTCTGCCGAATTTTTTTGCCTTTGAGAACAATTTTCTATCCTTTGTCAGGAGAATCCGATCCTTAAAGTTTTCGATCATAAAATCATCTTCATCTTCGGTTGCAAAATCCCCTATGTAAAGCGTATCATAGCCCGAAATTCGAAGCCATACTGCAAGCTTCCCCAGCATTCGATCGCAGATAAACTTCATCTCCACCATCTTGGATCCATTCTTTCCATAAGATTTTTGTAAATCTCCTTAGCTACTTCTGTTTTAAACTCAAGATTTTTTGCAAACTCAATTGCGAACCTGTTCTTCACTGAATATTCCACAGCCTGAAATGCGAGCTCAAGCTTGTCCGCATCTTCGACGTATTTCTCAACTCCCTTGCTATCTACTTCAAACTTCGCAATATCATTTTCGAGTTTTTCTTCGTCTATTTTCACGTATCTCTTGGCAATCTTGTGAAGATCCATCGTTCTTGCTTCATGGATGTCGTGGATCAGCCCAAGAAATGCAGATCGCAGACAATTTTCTATGCTTTCGCCACTTTTTTTGGCAAGCAAAAATGCAATTATTGCTGTCCTAAAGCTGTGTTCTGCAACACTCTCAGGAATTTCGATTCCTATTTTAAGCCATCCAGATCTTGGGGTTAGCTTAAGAGTTCCAAGTTCATGAATTAGCTTTATGGTGTCCTGCATATGGTTAATAAACTTCCATGGCAATAAACTTTATGAAAAGCTGGAGAGTTGTTGGCATAGACGATAGCTTTTCCAAGGACTTTTGCTGTCTCGTTGGTTGTGTAATGAGTGGTAGGAGTATTGATGGTTTCATGTTTGAAAGAATCTCTGTAGACGGGTTTGATTCCACCGAAAAGATTGTGACGATGCTAAAGAGATCAAAATTTTTCAGGCAGTTGAGGTGCGTTTTCTTGGGTGGGATCACTTTTGGTGGTTTCAATATTGCGGATATCAAGGAAATCCATGAAAAAACTGGAATTCCAGTTGTTGTTGTTATGGGCAAAGAACCGAATATGGAAGAATTCCGCAGTGCTTTGAAAAACCTTGAGAGATTTGAGCAGAGAATCGCAATTGTTGAGCGAGCAGGAGAAATATACAGGTATGGAAATCTTTTTTTGCAATTTTCCGGGCTGAACTTTGAGGATGCTAAAAAAATCGTTGATGCAAATGTATGGAGGGGAAAATTTCCTGAAGCTTTGAGGATCGCACATCTTGTGGCTTCTGCAGTAGTTCATGGAGAATCAAAAAATCGATAATCGGAAATTTTATAAATATAGACACAACCATATACTATGGACTGGATGGACTTGATGTATAATCCGATGTTCATCGTAGCAGTTCTTGTATTCGGTGGTTTGATTGTAGGCTTTGCGGGCTACAAGCTCTTTAGACTTTACAGTGCAGTTATTGGATTCGTTGTGGGAGTTATCCTTGGATATTACATTTCTCTGTTTGTTGGTTACTCGTTTTTAACTTACATTGCAACGGGAATTGTTTTGGCTATCATTTTTGGGCTTTTCTACAATGTTGGTCTCTTTCTCACAGGAACGGTTATTGGGTATATGTTTCTGAATTATCTACTTCCCGAAAAAATGCTTTACGCGTATGTTTTTGCAATTCTTTGTGGTATTCTTGTTCTATTTTTAGAGCGAGCTTTGGTTATTATCATTACCGCATTCCTCGGTGCAACAGCAATCGTTGTTGCTGTAGAAATGCTGGTAACCGGGACATCTGTCGAAGTATTTCTATTTGATCCGAGAAATGCATTACAGGTAGCATTCTTGTCTCCACTGCTCTTTCTGCTATGGTTTGTCATGGGGATAATAGGAATTGTAACACAGCTTGTTCTTACAAGAGAAACAAGTAAGGAATAGTTTGAATGGAAAGATTTATATTGCCACTTTGAAACTCAATAGCATGATAGGAAAGAAGATCAGAATTGAACGCATAGTAAACAGGAACACAGGTAACACAGTAATAGTTCCAATGGACCATGGAGTTTCGATGGGGCCGATAGAGGGGCTCGTAAACCTGCCCAAGACGATCAATGCGGTAGCAGAGGGCGGGGCAAATGCTGTGATCTTGCATAAGGGAGTCATACCCTTTGGTCATCGCGGATATGGCAGAGATATAGGTTTGATTGTCCATCTCAGCGCCTCGACGAGCCTATCGCCAGATCCAAACGAAAAAGTTCTTGTTTGCACGGTTGAGGAGGCAATTAAGCTTGGAGCGGATGCAGTGAGCATCCATATAAATGTTGGAAGCAAAACTGAGGCGGAGCAATTGAAAAATCTTGGGGAGATTTCAAAGATTTGCTCTGAATGGGGGATGCCATTGCTCGCAATGATGTATCCGAGAGGGGAAAAGATAAATCAATACGATTACAAGGCAGTAAGCCTTGCAGCAAGAGTTGGGGCAGAGCTGGGTGCGGACATCATTAAGACAAACTTTACCGGCGATGTTGAAAGCTTCAAAAAAGTAGTTGAGGGTTGCCCAGTGCCGGTTGTTATTGCAGGTGGGCCAAAAATGAGCAGTGATGAAGAAATACTTCAAATGGTGAGGATGGCAATGGATGCTGGAGCGAGAGGAGTTGCAATCGGAAGAAACATCTTTCAGGCTCAGAATCCAACAAAGATGACAAGAGCTATTTCAATGATTGTTCATGAAAATGTTGAAGTGAAGGAAGCTCTTGAAATTCTTAGGAGCTAATCCAGCTCTTCAACTTTTTCTCTCCAAAGGGCATTGATACGGCTTGCGAGTTTTGGATTCTTAAATCTGCTCAAAAGCTTTAAATCCTTTGGATAGCCAATGAAGGGATCAATCCCGTCTTTTGGGTTCGCAACCCAGACTTTTACTCCTCCTCTTTTGAATCTCTCGGAATAAATTTTGAAAAGTTCCACAAACTCTGTTGGCTTCTCTTCTGTTTGCACAATTGTCACGTATTCTCCGTCAAAATTTTCTGCAAGCTTAAGGTGGATTTCAGAATCATTCTTGAGGTCGGAAACAGTTGTGAAGTAGACAGCAAATTTATAGTCTGAAGTGTAAAAACGAAGGAAATAACCCTCTTTTGCATAACCCTCAAAGAACTTATCAGTCAAATCCATAATGCGTTTAAGGTTATCGAGAAAGCTTTTGGATTTTAGAAATTCCCTATATGCGATTTCTAAATCTGATTGCTGGGGCTTTTTTGTGTGCAGATGGTAGAATGGAACTCCATTTATCAGGATCTTTTCTGAAAAGTATAGCGATTTAACCGATATTGGACATTCAATAAAGCTAAGAACCACTACCCTCAATTCATCCTCTCCAAAATTTTTAATTCCAAACCCAAGAACTTTCAACCCGGCGCGCAAGGCCTTGTGCTTTAATTCCTCTTCGCTTACAACAACTCTTCCAGAAAGCATTTCTGAAAGAGATTCGATCAGCTCGAGCATTACGGCATTTCTGCGTTAAGCTTTTAATCCTTTTTCTTTAACTTTATCCATGCGAATAAAAACACCCTCAAGAATTCACATCACGCTGATTGATTTAAATGGTAGTCTTGGCAGAATAGACGGAGGAGTGGGCTTTGCGCTTAATGAGCCTTTCGTGGAAATAGAAGCTTTTGAAAGCGATGAAGTTTCGATAGGAGGCAACGCTTTAAATTTTAAAAGATTTAAAGAGGTAACAGAAAAATTATCTGCTTATTTTGGTAAAGGGATCGATATTTATGTAAAAGCAGACTACCAAAGTCATGTGGGTTTAGGTAGCGGGACTCAGATATCTCTGGCAATCGGCAAAGCTTTTTCGGAGTTATACGGATACGGCTTGAGTGTAAGAGAGATTGCTGAACTTGTCAGCAGGGGTGGGACTTCTGGAATAGGGGTTGCAGTATTTGAATTCGGTGGGTTTATTGTTGATGGAGGCCACTCAAAGAAAGAGAAAAAGGATTTTCTGCCATCTTCTGCAAGCAAGGCAAAGCCCGCGAAAATTATTTCGAGGCTTGAGTTTCCTGAATGGGACGTTGTTGTTGTAATTCCAAAACTCAGTGGAGCTTATGGTTTGGGCGAAGTGGATTTATTCCAGAAAAGCTGTCCGGTGCCACTGGAAGATGTCAGAGAGCTTTGCCATCTAATTTTAATGAAAATGCTTCCAGCAGTGGTTGAAAAAGACCTCGACTCATTTATTTTTGCACTGCGAAGGATTCAGCATCTGGGGTTTAAGAAAGCAGAGGTTGAGCGATACGGTTCCCTTATTCGCGAGTGTCTCGAGCAGTTTCCTGCTGGAATGAGCTCTACTGGGCCAAGCATTTTTGCAGTCACAGACACAAATGCAAGGACATTGGCAAGAGAAATTGAAAAATATTTCGAGGAGAGAGAAATAAAGTGCGAGAGTTTAATAACGAAGGGCAGGAATAGAGGTGCAGAAATTGAGCTATAATCTCTGGTTTGGTAAGTTCAATGGAGAAGTTGAAGTTTCCAAGGATTTGAAACAATCATTTAAGTCGGCCAGAAATGATGCTCCATTGCAATTTAACGTTTCCGAGATCGGTTTGAAAATATTTGGTAATAATTATTATAATTTACTAAGAAAAATTGCTATCGATGTTGCCGAGGAAAAAGTCGAAAAAGAGCTGAAGAGCGACGATAAGTATGTAATTGTCCTCGTAAAAGCGCTTGAACAACTCGATGAAGCTATAAACGCTCTAAAAGAGAAAAAAGAAGATTTAGAACTTGTTAGAGAGACTGAAATTCAAGAAGAATTTGCGAACACTCTTGAAAAGCTGGAGAGACTAAGATTGAGGATTGAAGATGAAATAGCTTCGGTTATGGAAAAAATTGCCCCAAATCTAACTGAAATAGCAGGAGTTAAAATCGGAGCAAAGCTTATAGAGCGATTTGGAAGTCTTGAAAATCTTGCAAAAGCACCTGCAAGTAAGATACAAATAATTGGTGCCGAAAGAAGCCTTTACAGGGCTTTAGCTAAAATTAGGAAAGGTAAAGAAGCCAAAGTTCCAAAGCACGGAATTATTTTCGCACATGGTTTCATTCGAAATCTTCCAAAACACAAGAGAGGCAAGATGGCGAGGTTTTTGGCAGCAAAAATCTCAATTGCTTCGAAAATTGACTTCTTTAGAGGAGAACTTGAGGAAGGACTTTATGAATCGCTAAAAAACAGGTTTGAGAGGTTAAGACGGGCATGAGAAACGTTAGATTTTTTGGAGGTATTCCGGCCACGAAAAGTAAATACGGAAGCCACTACGGGGAGAAAATATTTGAGATTGGGAATGAAAGATTCAGAGAGTGGGTGCCATGGAGAAGCAAACTCTCCGCAGTTCTCGTTAAAGGATATGAAATTGAATTTTACGGCAATGAAAAAGTTTTATATCTTGGTGCTGCGAGTGGCACAACGGTTAGCCACCTTGCAGACATTTTGGATGAGGGAATAATCTATGCTGTAGAGTATTCAGCCAAACCATTCAAAAAGCTTCTTGAACTTGCAAAAGAGAGGGAAAATATAATTCCAGTTTTTGCTGACGCGTCAAAGCCGTGGGGATACAGCGGTATTGTGGAAAAAGTCGATCTAATCTATCAGGACATAGCGCAGAAAAACCAAGTCGAAATTCTGACATCGAATTCTGAATTCTTTTTGAAGGATGGGGGAAAATTTCTGATTATGGTTAAGGCCAAAAGCATAGATTCAACACTTGAGTCTTCAGAAGTCTTTTCTAAGGTTTTGGAAGAACTGTCCAAAAGATTTATTATACTTAAAAAGGGAACTCTGGAACCGTATCACAAGGATCACATGTTTGTGTTCGGGGTGAGAGAGTGAGGTTCAAAATTGTAAAGATTGAGTTAAAAGATGATGAAGTGCTTGTTTTTATGAAAAAGGAGAAGTCTGAGATGGTCCCGGTTGCTCCGGGCAATCCGGCTCAACTACTCGAGTTTAGTCTTCAGATGGGGATGAATCTCGTGAAGAAGTTTGAAGAACTGCTGGGCTTCGATGCTTTTATAACCATGGAGTATGAAGAATACCTTGCACGAGAACTAAGGGTTGGGGACTACGTAGAGGTTGAAATTAAAGAGGTGGAATGATGTTCTGGAGTCCGACGATAGAAAGGCTGCCCGTAAAGGAGCTGGAGAGAATACAGGAGAAGAAGTTGAAAAATCTTGTTAGAAATGCTTACGAATACTCCCCATTCTACAAGCGGAGATTTAGGGAGCTTGGAATTCACCCAACCGATATTCAGAGCCTTAAAGACCTCAAAAAGTTACCTTTTACAAAGAAGCAGGATTTGAGGGACAATTACCCATTCGGAATGTTTGCAGTGCCCTTATCGCAGATCGTTAGATTCCATGCATCGAGTGGCACCACCGGAAAACCTACCTTGGTCGGATATACCGAGGATGACATAAGGGTCTGGGTTGAGAGTCTTTGTAGAGGTCTTATAAGTTGCGGAGTTACAAATGAGGATATAATGCAGATTGCATATGGCTACGGACTTTTCACAGGTGGGTTAGGTTTTCACTATGCTGCTGAGAAAATAGGAGCCACAGCCTTACCCGTGTCGGCAGGGAATACTGAGAGACAAATCAACCTGATGAAAGATCTCGGAGTCACGGTAATTGCATGCACACCATCATACATGCTCTACATGACCGAATTTGCAGAAAAAAAGATGAACACAAGCCTTAGAGAGACAAAGCTGAGAATGGGAATATTCGGAGCTGAGCCGTGGAGCGAGGAAACGAGAAAAAGAATAGAAGATAAGACAGGAATTGTTGCCTATGACGTCTATGGAACTTCTGAGCTTAGCGGTCCGCTATTCACTGAATGCATTGAAAGAAACGGGCTCCATGTATGGGCAGATCATTTCCTAATTGAAGTGATAGATCCCGAGAGTGGCGAGCAGGTAGGCGAGGGTGAGAAAGGGGAACTCGTTGTCACAACGCTTAGCAAAGAAGCCATGCCCTTGATAAGATGGAGAACTGGAGACATAACGATCCTTGAAACTGAGAAATGCAACTGCGGAAGAACTCACCCGAGAATCATGAGAATTCTTGGGAGAAGCGACGACATGCTAATAGTTCGCGGAGTTAACGTGTTCCCAAGCCAGATAGAGCACGTTCTCATGCAGATTCCTGAGCTCGGGGATCACTACATGATAATTCTCGATCGAGAGGAAAATCTCGATGTGATGACTGTGCAAGTGGAGTTAAGCGACAAAGTTGCCATAGACAAGCCCGCAGATATTCTTAACCTTACAAAGAAAGTTGAGGAAAGGCTTAGAGTTGTTCTCGGTATCTCTGCAAAGGTTGAACTTGTGAACCCCGGCACTCTTCAGAGATTTGAAGGAAAAGCCAAGAGAGTTATTGATAAAAGAAAGATCTGAGGTGGTTTTTATGATTAAACAGCTTTCTGTTTTTGTGGAGAACAAGCCCGGAAGACTTGCGTCGGTAACGGAGGTTTTATTCAGGAGGGGGGTAAATTTAAGGGCATTCATGATAGCAGATGCGGGAGACTTTGGAATTATCAGGATGGTAGTCGATAAAACCGAGGAAGCATACAATGCACTTAAATCGGCCGGATTCACAGTCACTCTTAACGAAGTTCTGGCTGTGGAGGTTGAGGATAAACCTGGAGAACTTTACAGAATTTCTAAGGCTCTTGGGGATGAGGGAATAAACATAGATTACGTTTATGCCTTTACGTCAGAAAAGCACAAGGCTTTGATAATTTTCAGAGTCGATGACATAAGTAGGGCAAAAACAATTCTTGAAAAGCTCGGGGTTTTGTTTAAGGGTAAAATAGAGTAACTATTTATTAATATTTTTGTATATAAAAAACTCGAAGTTTTGGGTTTAGCATCTGTGGACAAGCACGATTCTACTCTATTCGAAAAGCCACCAGTTAAATGTATCCATTAAATGGTTGCTTTTCAGCAAAAAGAAAGCAGAACATCCTGCTAAATGCAGAAATTGGTTATCTTTTCCGAGAAGAAATAATTTGGGTGAGAAAAAGACAAATCACAGGCAATTTATTTCCCAATTTTACTAAGCTGGAAAGACTTTAACTCCACGGCTTATCTTTAAAAAGCACGACGAGGTAGTATTTTTCCTACGCCTGTTTGCTCCTCTATTTATGGCATTTAGGATCCCTTTGAGTGACTTAAACGCCTCTAATTTGCTTTTCAAATTATAAAAATTATAAAAGATTTTAAAACTTAAAGAGCTTTCACTTCGAGCATTAACCTCTCAATTTTTCGTCTCTCTTCTTCGCTGAGCGAGGGCATCAGCCACATTTTCTTCTGAACTTCTTCGGGCGGATAAACAATCGGATCTTCGAGAAGTTCACCTAAGAGGTCCCAGGAGGCCTTTACTGGATTTGCATATCTTATTAACTTGGAATTGGCTGCTGCAATCTCTGGATCGAGCATAAAGTTTATGAATTCGTGTGCGGCTTTTACATTCTTTGCGTCTTTTGGAATGCAGAAGTTATCCGTCCATATGGTGCCACCTTCTTCTGGCACTCCAAAATAAACTTCACTAAACTCCTCCCTCAGCCTTGCTATATCTCCGTTGTAGGCTTGTGCGACATAGATAGCACCTCTCTTCAGGCCTTCATAGTAAATATTGGCTCCAGCATAACTTGCAAGGTAGGGTTTCTGTTTGATCAGAACATCCTTCACTTCTTCGAGTGTTTCATCGCTCCAGTCATCCATCTTTTTACCCAGATAAGCCTTACAGGAGCAGATAACTTCAGTTGCCTCCTCAAGCATGGTTATCTTTTTTCTATACTTCGGTAGGAATCCATACTCGGGATTGAAGATCTGTTCAAGTGTGGTAACATCTTCAATACCACTTCTCCAGGCAAAGCCCGTGGAACCCCACATGTAGACAATGCTGAATTTGCCTTCTGGGTCATATGGTAAATTCAGAAACTTTTCATCAAGGTATCTTGAATTTGGTATTAGTTTTTTGTCGAGTTCTAAAAGCAGATTTTTCTTTCTAGCTATGTCAACGCAGTAGTCTGGCAAAATTATGACATCATAACCACTCACACCCGCCTCAAGCTTGGTTAAGATGTAATTTGGATCCTCGTATTCTTCGTAGATAATTGCATCTCTGGGAACCCCGATGTGACTTGAAAATACGTCGAGTAAAGTTTCGTTAATGTAGTATGACCAGTTGCATATTACAAGTTCTTCTCTACGCGTCAAACACCCAGCTAAACTGCCTAAAGCCATTGTTGCAATTCCAGCAACAGCAATTTTAAGAAAATCTCTTCTGCTCCTGTCAACCATGATTTTGGTTGAAAATCTTGGAATAAAAACTTTACTCTCTCTTCAGAGAGATTCTGGCGTAGAGATAAGCGAGAACAAAGGATGTTATTAGCATTAAAGTCGTTAAGGCGTTCAAAGTTGGACTAACAACACCTCTCGCAGCTTGAGACCAGATGATGAGTGGTAAAGTCTGGAATCCTGGGCCAGTAGTGAAGACTGTCTTTACGAAATTATCCCATGAAAGTGTGAAGGCTATGAGCGAGCCTGCAACTATTCCTGGCATGGCGAGTGGGACTGTTACTTTAAAGAAAGTCTGGATTTCATTTGCTCCAAGGGTTAGTGAAGCCTCCTCAATCGATTTTAACTGGGCCGAAAGTCTAGCCTTGACAATTACATATACAAATGACACATTAAATGCTATGTGGCCTATCAGAACTGAGTAAAATCCAAGAGGAAAAGAAATAAGCTTGTAAAACATGAGCAGTGAAAGAGCTTCGGTAATTTCGGGGATGACTATTGGTGCGTAGAAAAGAGACTCAAATTTCATATTGGTTCTAATGAAGGCGTAAGCTGCTAAAGTGCCAAGAATTACAGAAAAAAACGTGGAAAGAATTGCCAAAAAAAGACTGTTGTAAAAGGCATTCACTATCGCCCTATCTTCAAACAACTTTAGAAACCACTTTGTCGTGATTCCGTTCTCGTCGATAAAGGATGAGGCCACCACATATTATTGGAACATACAGGAAAATGAAGACGAAGAGGACAAAAGCCCGAATCATAACTCGATCCTCCCGGCTCTTTTTATGTATATGGTTATTGCAACCAACACTACAAAAATATAGAGCGTCGAAAGAGCCGAACCTTTCCACCAGTTGTGATACCTTAGGAATAGATCCCAGGTTACTGTTCCGATTGTCATGTATGTCCCACCAAGCATTAGTGGCACAACAAACTCTCCAAGGGCTGGAGTAAATACGAGAATGATCCCCGCGACGATTCCAGGTTTTGAGAGTGGTAAAGTCACTCTTAAGAAAGTCTCTGCGGGCCTTGCACCGAGCACGTAGGATGCCTCGAGTTGTGATCTACTTAGTCGCTCAAGGGAAGCGTATAAAGGAAGAATCATGAAGGGTAAATAATCGTATACCATTCCAATAAGGATCGCTGGAAACGTGAACATTAATCCAAGCGGGTTTAGTAGAGTCATTATCGCATAAGTTCTGAGCAAAAAACTAATCCAGAATGGAAGAATAACAAGAACGAGTAAAAAATTTTTCCATTTTCCAGCTTTTAGAGCGATATAGTATGCTACGGGATAGGCCAGGATCAGACAAAGGATAGTGGTGGTTCCTGCAAGGATTAGCGAGTTAATAAAGACCTTGAGGTACAGAGCATCAAATAGCTCCGCATAGTATTTGAGGGTGAATTCGGGAAAACCAACACTGTAAAGGAGAACTATTAGAAACGGAATGTAGAAAAAAATCAGAAGGTATGCTAAGGAAGGAAAAGCGAGTTCACGCCTCATGCCTCAAAAACTATTGCGTCATCCGCTCTCCATCCAATTTCAACCATTTGATTTTCCTCAAATCTTGTCTCCGAAGATGTAAGACACTTGAGAGAAATACCATTTACTCTTGCTTTCACCGATACGAATCCTCCAAGATATGAAATCTCCTCAATTATAGCATTGTAGACGTTGTCAAGTCCTGTACCTCCAATTTTAATCTTCTCTGGACGTATTGCAACGACAACCTTCTTTGCTCCGTTTAGTTTAGAGACCCTTATGAAACCTATATCGCTTATGAGTTTGCCATTATGCGCTTCTGCAAGTATGAAGTTCATTTCTCCAATGAATTCCGCAACAAACTTCGTTGCAGGGCTCTCGTAGATCTCTGTGGGAGTTCCGATTTGTTCTATAGATCCACGATTTATCACTGCAATCCTGTCAGACATGATCAGAGCCTCAGACTGGTCGTGGGTCACATAGACAAAGGTCGTCTTTACTGTCTTCTGTATTCTTTTAAGTTCGGACATCATGTGCTGTCTAAGTTTCAAATCTAAAGACCCCAGAGGCTCGTCAAGCAAGAGAACTGAAGGTTCTATGGCCAAAGCTCTTGCTATTGCAACTCTTTGTTGCTGCCCCCCGGAAAGCTGGTTTATCTTTCTTCTTTCAAACGTTTCAGGGTCGAGATTGACTATTTCCAAACACTCTCTGACTTTTCTTTTTATCTCTTGTTCGGGAACTTTTCTAACTCTTAAACCATACGCGACGTTCTCAAAAACGTTCAGATGCGGAAATAGTGCGAGTTCTTGAAAAACCATTCCCACACTTCTTTTGTATGGTGGAACGCGGGTCATGTCTTCTCCCATTAGTCTAATGGAGCCCTTGTCTGGAAATAGCAGACCTGCAATCAGTCTAAGAATCGTTGTTTTTCCAGACCCACTTGGCCCAAGGATTGAGAAGAACTCTCCTTTGCGGATTTTGAGCTGAATATCCCTCACTGCTTCAAAACCCGAGTAACTTTTAGAAACTCCGTCGAGCTCGACTGCGAACTCAACCATTAAGATTAGCTTAGCCCTTTAGTTTAAAAAATTTGCGGTTTCACGTATTTTTAGCGTCTGCTTAATTTTTTCAATTTTTGGCACGTTCAGACTTAATCGCTTTGTCGGAGACAAATTGAAGCTGTTTTGGATAAAAATAAAGTTGAGAAATCTTGATGCTCATAAATATTTTTTGTAAATATAATAATAATTTTAGTCTACTTTTGTTAGTTTATAGCCACTTTTTCCTAAACCAACTTCTTCTGCAAACTCTAACATGCTTTCCGGATCAGTCCACTGCCAGAATCTGCCCGTAGCGAATATGTCGCTGATTGGTTGAGCTTTCAGATAAAGATCGTAGCTCGCCTTATCTATTGCTACCATGTCTTTTGAAGCTAAGATACCAATGTCTGGAATAAGAGGATTGTCGCTATAAGGATGGCAATCGCAGTGCGGAGTTACGTCAAGGATGAAATTCAGGAAGGACATTTTTTTCACGACCTTCGAAACCCCTTTTGCACACTCTACAATCCTGTCGCCAACTTCTTTGCCTAAAAGCCATTCTATCTCTATCGCATCATCTTTGCATACCTCTGCACAGCCCGTGCATCTTAGACACCTTTCTTCGATAATTTTATAATCCTGGATCGCGCCAACGGGGCATATTTCAACGCATTTTCCACATTTGGTGCATTTTTCAGCCACAATTCTCGGATAACCCTTTGCATGCAAGTCGAATTTTGATGGCTTTGCAACACATCCAACACCAACGTTCTTTATACTCCCTCCAATTCCGGATTGCATATGTAACTTGAAATGAGTGCAGAAAACGACTGCGTCGGCTTCAGCTATGGCTTTTGCGACGTATACTTTCTTAAGATATTTTCCATTTATTGAAACTTCTACAAAGTCAAGACCGAGCAAACCATCAGCTATTATTATTGGCGCTTTTAAGGTTTGCTGGGTGTAGCCATTTTCTTCAGCAATCTCAAGTCTGCCAAGGGCAGTGCATCTCGGTCTTATCATTCCCAAACCTGTAGTTTCGGTTACAAATGGTTTGCCTCCCCTTTCTATAACCTTTTCGACAACTGCCCTTATATAAACACTTCTTAGGGTTTTTGTTGTTCCTTTGTCTCCAAAATGGGTTTTGACTGCGACTATGTCTCCTTTCTGGATTTCATCGAGAATACCGCTTTCATCAATTAGATTTCGCAGTTTGCTTACAAGGCTCAATTTGGGTTGATACCATTTCTCAGGTTCAAGCACAATGGCCCTTGAGTCGACCAGAAAAACTTCCATGAAAACTATGAGAGTATCTTAGTTAATATCTCTTTCGCCTTTTCAAAGCCATAAACTCCTTTTTCAAGTTCTAAATTGCTCGATTTCACAATTTTCAGCTTTTCGTTCTCGATCTCAATAATGTTGGGGAATAGCATCATTAGACTGATTTCAAAGGACATGTCCTGAGCACCTTTCACAATCGTGAAAACTGCTTTAGCATCATCTTTTTCGACTTTTATTATAATCGTTCTTAGAAGATTGAGAATTTTTGGCAGCGGTTGATAGACTGCGAGTCCTGAAATCGAATTCAGGATTAAAATATAATCTCCTTTTATTTTTTCGAGAACTTTTGAGAGAGAGAGGCTGATCTCGTTCAGATTTGTAGGGTTCTCAACTATGACGTCTTTACTCCCTTCTCTTATCTCTCCCATGCCCCAGCTAAACGCATCAATCACCCACGCATCTTTTTTAAGCTTTTTTCGAACGTTTCCAATACTGTAGGTAGTGGTTATCCAGACAACGTTTTCAAAGTTCTCAATTAGTTCCTCCAATATTCTGCACTTCCCTGATCCGGGAAAACCTGATAGCAATATGTATGACATTCAGTGAATAATTTATACGAAAGAAATTTAAATATTTCTATCAACGAATTTAGTGTTCAAACTAACCCCGGAAAAGGCCCTAATTGCAAGAAAAACCGCGATAATTGCTGATCTGCATTTGGGTTTAGAGAATGCGATGCAAAATGTTGGAATTGCGATACCAAGAATGCAAATTGCTGAAATAATCGACAAGGTTAATCTAATTTTAAATAAATACGAGATTGAGAGGCTAATAATAGCAGGGGACCTCAAGCACGAGTTTGGTCAGAATCTTCCATACGAATGGGACGATGTAAGAGCTTTTTTGGACTCCATTGACGTGGATATCTCTGTAGTTCGAGGAAATCATGATAACTTTCTCTCTTCGATCCTTTCAGAATATTCTATAGAACTCAGGGAATACGATAGGATTGGCGACTACTATGTAGTTCACGGACATAATGACTTTGGATTTGATAAAGTGATACTGGCTCATGAGCATCCTGCGATTAAGTTCAGGCGTGGTGGGGCTATTTATTCTTATCCATGTTTTCTGGTTGTAGACAAGACCAAATTCGTTGTTCCAGCCTTCTCACCACTCGTAGCGGGAAGCGACGTTCTTCAGGGCGAATTTTTGTCACCAATCCTCAGAAATTCAAAAAAGATTGAAGTCTACGGGATTGAGGATGACGTTCTATATTTAGGCGAACTCGAATTACTTCGAAAGATACTCTAAGCCAATAGAGTTTCTAAATCTCATCCCCGGAAATTTTATTTCTTTTAAAGCAGAGTAAGCCCTCTCTCTCGCCTCTAAGAGGGTTTTCCCTCTTCCGACCACTGTAAGAACTCGTCCACCAGTAGTCACAAACCCTGCCTCAGTTTTTGCAATCCCGTTTGCATAAATTTCAGCCATACTGCGTGCTTTTTCAATACCGCTGATTGGCTGACTCGTGTAGTGATCTGCAGGATAGCCAGGCTTCAACCCCTCTCTACCCTTTAAAGCTCCGCTTACAGCGCAAACAGCACAGCAAAATTCTTCACTAAACTCCACGGTTACACTATCTAATTCTCCCTCAATTACAGCTAAAGATAGCTCTAACAAATCACTCCTTAATCTTGGAAGCTTTGCCTGTGCACCAGGATCGCATTCCCGAACATTTATTTCCAGGACTTTTGGCTCACCGTTTACGAGCATTATAACCGGGTATAGGATCCCTTTGAAACCCGAATTTCTGACAATTGGCTCAACGACTTTTTTCATTATCCTCTCTTCAATCTCTTTAGTTACCTCTGGATGAGGGCTGATGGCACCCATTCCCCCTGTGTTTGGGTTCACCAATAAACCACTTTTATAAAGCTTTTCAATCTCCTCCCTCCTATAAAATCTCTTTCTGAGTCCTATGTAGAAATCCCGAAGACCTTCAAAGTCTTCATCGTCAAAAGCCCGCTTGTAGTCCTTTGCATGTCCGAATGGCAAGGCTCTTTTTCCATCGCAAAGCGCGGTAAATGCAATCTCGACGCCCACAAGCTTCTCTTCCACAACTATTCTCTCTCCAGCTGAGCCAAACCTTCTCTCAATCATTATCTCGTCAACAGCTCTAAGAGCCTCTTCTACGGAATCACATACATAAACTCCTTTTCCCGCAGCCAGTCCATCCGCTTTAACAACAATTCTTCCAGAAGAATTCCTTATAAACTCCTTTGCCTTTTCAGGATCATCGAAGTTCTTATAATCTGGAATCGGCACACCAATACTCTTCATGAAATCCTTAGCCCAGCACTTGCTTGCTTCCAGTATTGTTTGCTCCTTTTTAGGGCCAAGAGCCATTACTCCTTCTTCTTCAAGCCTGTCAATTATTCCAAGGCTCAGTGGTTCTTCGGGACCCACAAAAACAAGATCAGCATTTTGTTTTGCAAATTTCACTATCGTTTCAATATCCCTTATTGAGCCTATAGGTCTGCTGTCAATCTTTGCTATCTCGCATTTCTCAAAAAATTCACTTCCAGCGTTTCCGGGTGCTACGAATACTTTTTTAACTTTCTCACTTCTTGAAAATGCATGTGCAATAGCATTTCCTCTACCACCCGCATCGACAACGAGCACATTCACACAACCCGTAGTCCTGAGATATATTAATTTGAAGCACCAAAGATATGGGAACTTTCACAGCAAAAAATAAAAAAAGTCTCTGCAAATGTAGTGTGGGGTGATGGATATCTTCTGGGAAATTGTTCTTTCGTTCGCCGGAGTTGTAGCAGGGTTTTTTGTTGCTGAGTTTTTGCTTGAGAAAATAGGACGGGGTATACAATCTCCGAAGAAAACAAGGATAAACATTAACGAACTTCCTGAATATCTGACTCGCAAATTCTTGGTCAATTGTGCAATTCTAATTGGAGGCAAAAAGAAGTTTTCCAATCTGGAAGATCAAGAAATAGCTGAAATGAGGAAGATAGTCGAAGAAGTTAATTGTAACGAAATTGCGATTTTTAGGGAAGAGGGCTGCAAACTTGCTGTTAGGAAAAACAACATTTTCGTTTGTGTTCGCGGGAAGGTTTTATCGATGAAGGATCTCGGAGAAATATCTGAAGTAATTCACAGGGCCATAGGAGGTGTTGGAAAATGATCTTTATAATCCTTGCAATTGTTTCAGCTCTTTCAGTTCCACAAGGTGGAACTTTTAATATTACAATTGCAGAACAGAGCTATGTGGAGTTGGATCCATGCATGTTCTTTGAAGACACAAAAAGCTCCGGAAATTTCTCCCCAGGGGAGTATAGAGTTATTGCAGGCTATGGGTGCGAGCCCGGTAGAAAGGAGATTTTGGTTCGATCGCAGAGCGGAGTTGATCGTATTTTAATTGACGTTGAGAGAGTTGACAATCTCAACCAGAAGATAGTTGAAATTCAAAAAGAAGTGATCTCGCTTAAAAAGCAGGTGGAAGATTTAACTCAGAGAAGAGATTATCTTCAGAGTCTTGTGGCTGTTTTGAATGACATAAATGTCCAGCTTTACGATAAAAATAAGGAACTTGGTGAAAAGAATAACATGTTAGCTTCTGAGTTGGACAAATCAAAATCCGAGCTCGAAAACTGTTCTAAGAACATTACGGTTATGGAAAAGAAGATTGAAAGTATGCGGACATTGTTGGACTCCGCTAAAATAGATTTAGAAAACTGCAATTCTGAGCTGAGTTCTCTCAAAAATATTCTAAGTAGCTCCTCTCTTTATTTGGAGCTCTTTAAGAATTTAGCAATTTTGGCTTTGGCATTCATTGTTGGTGTTCTCTTAGCCATCTTGAGGAGGTATTAATGCAGATAGTAGTTCTCGGACCGGGGGGAAGCGGAAAAAGCACCTTTGTAATGGAATTCTCAAATTTTTTGAGACACCAAGGATATGACGTGAAATGTGTAAATCTGGACCCCGCAAGTGAGCCGATTTATAAAGCAGATATAGATGTTAGAAATTTTATAAAAATTGAAGATGTAATGCGAACGTATAAGCTTGGAATAAATGGGGCGATGCTTAAATCGGTAGAATTGATGCTTGAATTTTGCGAAAGATTGAAGTTAGATGGAGAATTCGTTTTATACGACACTCCGGGCCAGATGGAGTTATTTATTTACTCAGAAAGCGGAGTGGAATTTGTTAATCGCATTAAAGACAGCCACACATGTGGAGTTTTTCTAATAGACGCGAACATGGTCAAAACACCTGAAAATTTTTTATCTGCGGTTTTGCAGGACCTCGTAGTCATGCTACGTCTCGGGCTTCAAACACTCACGGTTATTTCAAAGACAGACCTCTGTGATATTGACATTAAAAGCCTCTTAAATGAAATCAGTAAGAGAACCGGAATTTTATCTGAAGTCCTAGAAAAGTTATCCCCCTTGATAGATTACACGAGTTTGAGATATAGGACCATTAAAATATCCAGCGTTAAAAAAACTGGATTTAACGATCTACTTTCCGCTTTAAGAGAACTTTTCTGCGCCTGTGGAGATCTCAGTTAGTCTTCGGGTATTTCGATCTTACCTTCATCGATCTCCCTAAGCACTTCTTTGGGATTTTTGCCATCAACGGTTATACCCATCGAAACGCATGTGCCAAGGACTTCTTTAACAACTCCTTTTAGCGAGTATGACAGGGAACCGGCTTTTTTCATTCTTGCGATTTTTATAGCCTGTTCAATGCTGATGTTGCCTACAAAATCTTTTCCAGGATTTGAAGAGCCTTTTTCAAGTTTCAACTCCCTTTTTATCAGGGCTGAAACCGGTGGAATACCTACTTGGATTTCAAAGCTTTTATCCTCCTTCACTATGATTTTCACTGGAACACTTAATCCTGCATACTCCTTTGTCGCCTCGTTTATCCTATCTACAACCTGTTTTACATTTAAGCCGAGTGGTCCGATTACAGGCCCAAGCGGTGGACCAGGCGTAGCCTGACCACCGGTAACAAGAACTTCCACCACCTGCATAACTACCCCTCCTTTTTATCAACTACTCTCACATTTTCTGCTTTTACAGTTACGGGAATTGGCACTACTGCTTCGAGAAGTTCTATTGTTATCTCATTTTTGGTTTTATCCACTCTCTTCACAATTCCCCTTTCACCTTTAAAAGGTCCAGCAGAAACTTCGACCATATAACCTTCTTTTATCTGTTCTACAGCCTTCTTTGGTGTCAGATAGTGCTGGACATCCTTTAAGCTCATTTCCTTTTTTACAATACCCCTCACATGCTGAAGACCACGAGTAGCCATTATAACGTCCTCAATTCCCTCTGCTTCAAGTATAACGTATCCTTTAAGCTCTTTTGGGGCTAAAATTGAATAAACTTTAAGATTATGCTTTTTAACGGCCAATTCAATCATGTTCGCAACAATTCTTTCTTGGTTTGCTGTAGTCTTTACAGCAATATACTTCATTTAAAGGCACCTGGCAGAACTTCCATTAAAAGATAGACCACGAACCCCACAAATCCTACTATAAACATCACAGCAAGTGCTACCTTAGCAGTAGTCGAAAATTCCTCCCAGCTCGGTTTTTTTGCCATCTTTAGCACGTTGTAGTATTCATTGAGCTTTTCCCCTATCTTTGGCATACTGTGGAACTTAATGTGTGGGTTATTAAATTTTACCTTACGAAATCTATACCATATTTCTGCGTAACAGGAAAGCCTTTACGCCCCAATATTTGAGGACTTTTAACGCCTGTAACGATCAGCAAAGTTCTCATAGTATTTTCAAGTTCTGGATCAATCATAGCACCCCAGATTATCCTGGCATCCGAGTCGAGTTTCGAGTATATCTCTTCAACCACGGTTTCTGCCTCTTCTACAGTCATATCTGGGCCACCGGTAACATTGACAAGGGCAGATTTGGCACCAGAAATGTCTACATCCAGTAGTGGACTCTTTAGTGCTTTTCTAACTGATTCCAGAGCCTTATCTTCACCGCTTGCTTCCCCGAGTCCGATCATTGCGACTCCCCCCTTCTCCATGATGGTCTTTACGTCTGCAAAGTCTAAATTCACAAGTCCCGGCTTTGTGATCAGCTCAGTTATACCTTTCACGGCTCTCATTAAAATCTCATCTGCGACTTTAAATGCCATGTTTAATGGATAATTCGGCACAACTTCGAGTAACTTGTCATTTGGGATTACTATTACAGTATCCGTAACCTCTCTTAACCTCTCAAGTCCTGCCTCAGCATTGGCCCTTCTTACGGATCCTTCAGCAGTAAAAGGATACGTAACTACCGCAATTGTAAGGGCTCCAGCTTCCTGAGCAGCTCCAGCTATAACTGGTGCAGCACCGGTCCCGGTTCCACCTCCGAGACCGCAAGTAACGAAAACCATGTCACTACCTTCTACAATCTTTTTGATCTCTTCTTCGCTCTCTCTTGCAGCCTCCTCTCCTATTTGGGGCAAACTGCCTGCTCCAAGACCTCTTGTCCTCCTTTTTCCCAGCAGGATTCTTCTATTTGCTTTGGTGTAGTATAAATGCTGAACATCTGTGTTCATCGCTATTAGTTCTGCACCTTCTACACCCTCTTCGTATAATCTCGTTATCGTGTTACACCCAGCCCCACCAACCCCGATTACTTTTATGACCGTTTTCAACTCATGTAACATTTGAACAATTTCATCTTCAACATTTTCCGCACCTTTTCCCTCTATTCTCTCTTTTTTCTCTCTTTCAGCCCGAGAAAGAGCTTCTTCGATTATAGATCTCAATCACATCCCCCTCCGATTCTTTTAATTATGCATGCAAAATAGTATATAAATCCTTTCTTCCTACCCGAGTTTGAGGTGCTTCGGAGATGGAAAAATTGAAAGGTATCGTTGGTCTAACACACGCTTTTAGAAATGCAGTCTCAGATTTGAAAGACGGTTCAAAAATAGTATTTATAGGTTCTCCATTCGTCTGCACACCTTTTGCGGAACTGCTCGTGTATTCTGTTCGGGATAGAAATTTTGAGGCAATATTCATTCCAAAAACAAATGAGGGGGAAGCGAGAAAAGTCATAGAGTTGGAGGGCGTTGGATATTGTATAGGGAATGAGAAAGCAGACCCAAGCGATCCCGATGCCATAGTGCTACTTGGTGGTTTGGCGATGCCCAAGTTTGGGTGCTCCGTAGAAGAAGTTTGCAGAGTGATTGATAGGATATCTAAAACAAAGAAACCAATCCTTTTGGGTGTTTGCTTTATGGGCATCTTTAAAAAGCAGGGTTGGGATAAAGTCTTTAGTTTCAGAAAACTAATTGATGCGACGATCGAGGTAGAAACTGACTAATTCGAAGAGGAAAGATTTATATAATTCATATCATTACAATTATTATGCGCTTCGATGTGCTAATATTAACAATAATGGCTCTAATTCCTATTATCTTGCCATACATAGCTCCAGAAATTGTGTTGGAATTCATAAAGTCATATGTTATTCTTTACGTCTTATTAATTGCTTCTGTTTCTATAATCCTGTCTCTTCTTATTTTTATAGGTTCTACAGGAGAAAGAAGGTATTTAATGCTCTCCATTTCAACTACACTCGGTGTTTTTGCAGTGGGGAGCGTTTCTGCTTATTTTAGTCTCGGAGAAGTTGAGTTGGAATTTACAAAAGCTTACCTACAGCTTCTCGAGCAGATTGCCACCTCTCCACTCTCTCTAACATTCTTTGTAGGACTTTACTTCCCCCTCTTTGCGTTCGGAGTATGGAAGCTTGCGAGAGAAATAGCATTCATAAGGTTAAAGGATTTGGCGATTAGTTTTTTAGTCCCGGTGTTGCTTATAGGACTAATTATATGGGCTATGGGCGCTTCTAACTATCCTACAGCGGTTCAGGACTTATACTTTGTATCCCTATTTCTCGACACAGTATTAATGTTTGTTTACACAGTTCTTTTTCTCATGTTTCTTGAAACAGAATCAAAAGCTTATTTCCTTATAGTGCTTGCATATTTGATCTTCTGGTTCACGGGGGATATCCTAACACTTTCGGGTTTAATTTATTTGGGTATTCCGACAGTTTTCTATGCTCTCGCTCTCGTAAGTATATACTCAGGCTTGCTTTATGTCTATAGAAGAGACATTGGAGTTATTACTTACTCCGAATTAATTGAAGAGAAAGAAAAAATCACGGAGCAGTATAAAGAGGCAAAAGAGGCTCAAGAGCTCATAAGCATACTAAATCGCATGCTTAGGCATGACGTTAAGAACAAATTACAGATCATCCTGAGTTACGTTGAAACTTATCAGGTGAAAAAGGACGAAACTTACCTTCAGAAAGTAATCGAGGCAGTTGAGGAAATAGACAAGTATCTGGATAAGGTTAGAGAAATAGAGAGAGCGCTGTCTGCGGGAACCGAACCGCTTAAGCCAGTAAACGTCAGAAAAGTTGTCGAAGAAGTGCTAAAGTCATACGAAATACCAGCTAAAATTCAGGGCTCAGGCATTGTGCTCGCGGATGATCTTCTCTACTCTGTTATAGACAATATCGTAAATAATGCGATAAAGCACGGAAAAACAGAAAAGCTGGACGTTTATATTGACAAAGTTGAAGACGAGATTGAAATCAGAATTGTGGATTATGGCGTAGGAATACCTGCTGAAGCGAAAAAGAAGATTTTTGAAGGCTACAGCTTAACTCTGAAGGAGAGAACAGGCTTGGGGCTTTACATAGTTAAGAAAGTCGTTGAGAGATACGGCGGTAGGGTCTGGGTTGAGGATACCAAGCCAAAGGGAGCCACTTTTGTAATAAGACTCAAGGCACCACCCAAGAAGTGAACGAGGGAGAAAAGTTTTAAATACTTGCATCAAATATAATAATATGAGCATCACGATTGATCTATACAAAAAATTACCGAAGGAATCTTTCGAATTATTCATCCGCAATCTCTCTGTTAGAGATTACCTTGAAGGAATTTGGAGGCTATACGAAATCAATAGGACTCTTGATTATTTGAAGGAGTTTGATGGTATCTTTGAGGAGCTCTTCAGATTCTTTTTCAGACCATTTGAGCTCATAATCTTCAACGAAAGAGTAATCAGGAATATAATCCCCATTCAGGAGATATTCAAGGGGAGAGATGTTGTCAGCGCCTATACTGAGTTTCTTGAAAGCGCAATTTCGCATATGAAGTTGACTTTTCAGCTTTTTTCTGAACCAATTTTATCCCAAAAACTTCCAGTGGAGAAATTCTTTGATGAGTGGAGGGAATTCTTGAAAAAGTTCGAATCAACAGGTGAACTCTTGTTACAAGACTATCCATTTGCCTTGCCGGAAAACGCAAAGAACTATCTTCTCGACTGTTTTACTCACTGGAAGGAATTTGTAGAGAGCTATGAGATTTACAAGAGTCTCATAAGGGAAGCATACAGGAAGGGTGTTGATAGATTTCTAAATCTCGCGAACTCAAATGGTTTTAAAAGCTTTGAAAATTTCAGAGATGCATTTCAGGATTGTCTTGCGAAGGAATTCGACATACTTTTGAAATCTGAACAATATTTGAAGATTCAGGGAAAACTCATGAACGCTCTTTTTGACCACATTTACTGCTTAAGGCGATTTTTGGAGCTTTTAATAGAAAACAATCCAGCAAGTCCGTTTGCAACAGTTTCGCAGATCGACGAGGCTTACAAAAGGATCTTAGATCTCAAGAGAAAAGTCTTGGAGCTTGAAAAGAGAATTGAAAAGCTGGAGGGAGAAAGATGTTCGAAAAAATAATGGAAGTGAACGTAAAGCCTTGGACTTGCGATTTTGAAGTTGTGCATGAAGACTGGCTCTTCAAGCTTTTACATTTTAAAGGGGAGAAAAAGCATAAGGTGCCTTTGCTATTTGTTTACGCTTTCATAAATCGTCCTTACGTCCTTGATCTGCATGAAGAAGTTAGTGTGGTTCGAAAGCTAATAAATGAGGGTATAGACGTTTGGATGATCGACTGGGGATATCCAAAGAGAGCGGACAAGTTTCTGAAAATCGAGGATTATATAAACTACATAGATTTCTGCGTTGATCTCATAATGAGAGAATGTAACGTTGAAGCGGTCACGATTCACGGTTACTGTCTTGGATCAACTCTCTCTGTTATTTATTCAGCCCTATACCCTGAAAAAGTTAAGAATCTCATAATCCAAACTCCACCACTCAATTTTGACACTGAAAACGCCCTTGCACTATGGGCAAAGCACATAGATCCACAAAGGGTATCGAGAGCGGTTGGGAACATCAGCGGAGAGATGCTGAACATTGCTTTTCTACTAATAGATCCGATTAGGCTCGTTCTCGGAAAGTATCAGGGATTGATTGACAACATTGAAGATACTAAGTTTCTTAAGGAATTTTTCTCAATGGATTTCTGGATCTTCGACTCCCCAGCGGTTGCTGGTAGTGTTTTCGAAGAATACATCGACAGATGGTATCACAAAAACGAGATCATGAAAGGGACTTACACGATAGGGGGCAAGCTTGTAGATCTGAATAAGATCACAATGCCAGTGCTTGCACTTTACGCTGAGAAGGATCACATAACTCCGCCAAGTGCTGTGATACCCTTCTTGGAAAAAATACCCTCAAAGGACAAGAAGGCGATGAGCGTTGATAAGGGACACATAGGCTTAACTGTTAGTAAAAGCTCCCATGCAAAGCTGTGGAATGAAGCAATAAAGTGGATCGTAGAAAGATCAGATTGATCTTAAATCCAAAACCCTTTTTGCTTTGCCCATCGATCTTTCAATGCTTCCTTTTTCGACAAGCTCAACGTTGGTTCTCAGAAGCAATTCTTTCTGCAAAATCCTTTGAATTCTTTCTTGGAGCTCCTTAAGATCCCAAAGCTCTCCTGTAAAGATCTCGTCTCTTACTTCGACTCTGACTGTGATCTCATCAAGTCCGGATTCTCTGGTAAGCACGATCTGGAAATTGTCTCCCACTTCTGGGATCTGCATTAGCACATGCTCGATCTGACTCGGGAAGACGTTGATGCCACGCACAATTAGCATGTCATCACTTCTGCCAAGGATCCTCATAAGCCTTGGGTGAGTTCTCCCACAAGCACATTTATCAGTTTCAAGGATCGTTATGTCTCCAGTTCTATATCTGAGTATTGGCATTGCCTCTTTTGTTAATGCAGTCAAAACAAGCTCCCCTTTCTCGCCCTCACCAACCTGCTCGCCAGTCTTAGGATCTATTAGCTCAATGAAGTAGTGGTCCGCCCATATATGCAATCCATGCTGTTCCTTGCATTCAAAAGCAACTCCTGGGCCATTCATTTCACTCAACCCGTAGCTGTCGTAGGCTTTTATATTAAAAGCATCTTCAAGCCTTTTTCGAGTGTTTTCGCTCCATGGCTCGGCGCCAAAGCAACCAATTCTCAGCTTAAGCTTATCAGCAACACCCATTTCTTCAACAACTTCTTTGACATGCATGGCATAGCTTGGAGTTGAGTGAATCGCTGTGGTGCCGAAATCGACCATGCACTGCACCTGCCTTTCGGTATTTCCAACTCCTGAGGGGATTGTCATTGCCCCAATTCTCTCTGCAGCGTAGTGAAATCCAAGACCACCCGTGAAGAAAGAGTAATTTGCCATGTTCTGAAAAACGTCGCTCTCTCTAACGCCTACCATGTATAAGCATCTCGCTACCATGTTTACCCATGTATCGATGTCCTGAGCAGTGTAGCCAACAACTTTTGGCTTTCCTGAAGTTCCGCTCGACGTGTGAATTCTGACTATTTTCTCCTTTGGAACCGCAAACAGTCCAAAGGGGTAATTCTGGGCAAAATGCTCTTTTTGGGTGAAGGGTATCTTGGCGATATCTTCAGGTTTTTTTATATCATCAGGAGTAATATTTGCTTCTTTTAGTCTTCTTCTATAAAATTCAACATTATCATAAGCCCTTTTAATCGCATTCTTTAGCCTTTTGAACTGCAATTCCTCAAGCTCTTTTTTTGGGAGCACCTCCTCTTTTTCCCAGTATTCGTTATTCCATGGCATGTCAAGTTAAAAAATCGCTCGAAAGATAAAATTTTCTTTTAGTTATGGCTGTTTTGATTTATTGAATCAATTAAAAACTTTTAATTCAAAAAGTTCAGATCGACTATGGCGAAATCAGCAGAAGATCGATTCTATAAGTTCCTTTACTTCTTCTGGCTCTGTTTCTGCATATTCGTCGTTCCATCTCCATTCTTTTAGCATATATTCTACCATGAAGTCATCGAGGGTTTTGACCTTATAGCCTTTTTCTTTAAGCCAGTCGATTGCATCTTTTTCCAATGCGTCAAGGATGTCGTAATCCTCCACGATCACTTCAATAGATTTCTTTCTGTTTCCTATGAGTTCAAAGAGTTCTTCTTTACCAAATTTCTCGTCTTCGACGTCGTTTTCTTCATCATACCCACGATATAAAAGCAAATAGGTTTTATTTTTGGTTGATATAAAAGCGTGTCTGTCGTTATTCTCCTTTATCTCAGTAGTTTCAGATTCAAAAGATTCCAAATACTTGGTGAAGGTCTCAACAAATTCGCGGAAAGATGAAACGTAGTAGCTCTCTGAAGAAACGTAGAAGTATAGCTTTCTGTTGAAGTAATAACTCTCGATTATGGGTCTTTCAAAGTCTAATGGCCAACCCTCGCTTATCCATTCATCAAGGAATTGTTGTCTTATTTGCGAAAGTTCGAAATAGTCGAATCCTCCACCATCCATTTTTTCTACAATGAGAAGCTCAGGCAGTTCGAAATAAGAGCAAAGTGGTATATCCCTCAAGTCATCAACACAGATTTTTGGTGTCTCAAATTCTTTTCCAAAAGTTAAGACGAATTTTCTGAATGGCATGGTTTCGGGAATTATTTCTTCGAAATCCTCTGATCCCTGATAGATCGTGAATTTGACGAGATCACGATTTTTTGAGTAAATGGGTCTTGTTCTGAGTTTATTGCTCAGAACATAGTCCTCAAAATATGGATTACGATTTCGATGGTGTTACCTTTTTTCACAACACGCATAATTTTAATATGGTTTGATTAATTTTAAACTTTCTTTTTGGTTTAGAGTATTCATCCTGGAGCATTTTAGATTAAAGAACCTCTGGTTAAGGCTCTGTCTGTTTGCACGATTTTTGAGAATTAAAATTTTAATCGCATTTATTTAAGTCAACATTGGCATGAATTCGTCCGAAGGGATCAAATGGCTTTAAAATTCTAATTGCAAAAGATTTTTATCACAAGCACAAGCTTTATGAAATAAGGCGAACGGTTTATGGATCCATTCATTGTCTTCTGGGAGCTCACAAGGGCGTGCATGCTTGCATGCAAGCACTGCAGAGCAAAAGCAATAAGAAAAAGAGATCCAAATGAGCTCACAAGGGAAGAGTGCTTCCGCGTCATGGATGATCTTGCAAGCTTTTCAAAGCCAATGCTGATCTTCACGGGTGGAGATCCGCTGATGAGGGAGGATCTTCCTGAAATTGTGGCTCATGCTTCAAAAAAATTCAGGGTCTCAATTGCTTTCAGCGGAACCGAGAAGGCAAATAGAGAAGTTCTTGAGGAGCTGAAAAATGCGGGAGTTGCAAGGATTGCGATAAGCATAGACGGGCTTGAGGAAACGCATGACAAATTTAGAGGCATCAGTGGAGTGTTCAGAAAAAGTCTTGAAGTTCTAAGAATTGCAAAGGAAGTTGGTCTGCCATTTCAGATCAACACTACTGTAACGAGAGACAATATTCTTGAGCTTCCAGAAATTTTAAAGCTTTGCTTAAAGCTTGGAGCGGAAATGTGGGATGTATTTTTCATTGTGCCCACTGGAAGAGCTAAGGCTGAGCTGATGCCAAGTGCTCAGGAATTCGAAGACATTTTATGCTGGCTTTACGATGTCAGAAGCTTAATAAATGTTAAAAGCTCCGCTGCTGTGCACTTCAGAAGGATCGAGATCATGCGAAGCCGTGGAGAGATGCCAGAAGTAGGCGAACTTTACTGGAAGCTGAGAGAAAAGATCGACTTTGGAGAAAGAAAAGAGAGAAGTGAAAGCATGCACAGAGCGTTTGTAACCGACGGCAGAGGAATGTTCTTTATAAGTCACGTTGGCGAAATTTATCCGAGCGGTTTCCTTCAGATCTCCGCTGGCAATGTTAGAGAGAAGAGAGTAGAGGAAATTTACAGAAACTCTGAGATCTTCGTTAAATTGAGAGATCCGAACAATCTTAAAGGTAAATGCGGGATCTGCGAATTCCGATCTATTTGTGGTGGAAGCAGGGCGAGAGCTTATGCCATGACTGGAGATTACCTTGCTGAAGAGCCCTGCTGTGTTTACAGACCGAGGGGGAAAAATGAAGGTAAGCATAGTCCTTCCAGCCTATAATGAAGCGAAAAGGCTGAGAAATGCGGTTGAGAAAATAGAGGAGCATGCGAAAGCCTTGGGTTACGACTACGAGATCGTAATAGCCGAAGATGGCTCCACCGATGGCACAGACAAGATCGCAAAGGAGATAGCCGAAAAGAACCCAAGAGTTAAGCATCTGCATTCTGATCAAAGGCTTGGCAGAGGCAAAGCGTTGATGAACGCCTTTAGAAATTGCTCTGGCGATGTGGTTGTTTACATGGATGTTGATCTGTCGACCGATCTCAGGCATCTTAAGGAGATCGTTTCCGCCATTGTCGAAGGCTACGACATTGCCACTGGCTCACGGCTCATGAAGGAAAGCAAGGCAAAGAGACCTTTGAAGAGGGATCTTGCGTCAAAAGCTTACAATCTTCTCGTTAGGCTTTTGCTTGGCTCAAAGCTCCATGATCATCAATGTGGCTTCAAGGCCTTCAAAAAAGATGTAATTCTTGAGATTGGTGCACTTGCTAAGGACACACACTGGTTCTGGGACACTGAAGTGCTCGTTTTAGCCCAGAAAAAGGGCTATAAGGTAAAGGAGATCCCAGTGATTTGGGAACATGGTGGGGAGACAAAGGTTCGCTTCAAAAAGGACGTTCTTTACATGTTTTTCCAGATTTTACGGATGTTATCGGAAGATCTTGCAAGATCCCGTAAATTCTTTGTCTTTACAACAATTCTGGCTGTTTCGATCCTTTTATTCCTGATCTTTACCGCGGGTATTCAAAGCTTTGTTGAAAGCCTATTCTTAATCAAACCCGAGTTCATTGGACTCGCAACGTTCTTTTACGTTCTTTCATTTCTCCTAAGAGGGTTCAGATTCAAATATGTTGTCGAAAAGCTCGGAGAAAAGACTTCAACTGGTTTCTCGGCTCTTGCTGTTAGCATTGGTCAGACTGTGAATGTGATAACCCCCATAAGGCTTGGAGATCTCGCGAGAGCTTACGTTTTCAAAAGATCTGGGGTTAGTTATACCTGTTCTCTTGGTGGCGTAGCGGTAGAGAGGTTTTTTGACATAATCTCGGTTGCAGTAATTGCATTCTTTTGCTCATTCTACCTCGGCACAAGAAACTTGGAACCAATCTATGGCTTGGCTTTTGCAATCCTCATAATCTTAGCAATTCTGATCCTTTCGAGAATGCAGAATTTCGTTGGAAGGATCATGGAAAGGGCTAAAATGGCTTTAAATCCCTCAGGCGGGGTAATTTTATTTGCCCTTTCTTCACTGCTCTGGCTTTCAGACATCTTCGTTTGCTACTTCATATCGTTAAGCTTCGGTGGTGTTAACTTTTTCGTTATAGCTCTTGCGGTTGCGATCGGCAATATTGTTAAGGCAATCCCCATAACCCCTGGCGGAATTGGCACATACGAGCTGGCTTTAACCGCAATCATCGGGCTCTCTCAGCCCTACTCAATAGCATTCACAATCGCCTTTGTTGACCATGCTCTGAAGAACGTCTTAACAGTCATTCTTGGAATGCTCGCCCTCTCCATGCTGAATTTGAGCCTTAGGGAGGTGAGGGGTTGAGCTTTTTTTACGCAATAGTTTTCTATCTTCTCTCTCTTCTGATCACACTTCCATTTCTCAAATTCCTAAAATTTTCAGTTGCCAGATTTGCCTCTATTTTTCTGCTCACCCTCACTTCCTTCTTTCTTGGACACCTAATCGCCTTTAAAGTTGTCTTTTACGCTATTTTAATATTAACCATACTTCTTTTAGCCTATCTCATTTATTCGAAATACAGGCTCAGCTTGGATAAAAGCGAAACGATCTTCGCTTGCGTCTTCTTTTTCTTTATCTTTCTTCGTTTTCTAAACCCAAGCATTTTCGACGCTGAAAAGTTTATGGACATGGCTTTTATGAATTCAATTCTGAAGTCCCCAAACTTACCGCCGAACGATCCTTTTTTTGCAAACGAAAAGCTCAACTGCTACTACTACTTCGGGCACGTGCTTGGCGCTGGAATTATACTGCTCTCATTTGCCCCACCTGAGATTGGATACAACATTGCAGTGGCAGCAATTCCCGCATACACCGCGCTGCTTGTTTATGGAATTTTCGAGAGCAATCGTAAGATCGCTTTAATTGCAATGATCTTCGTCGCTTTTTCTGGGAACGCCTATTCCTTCGTAGATTTACTCCAGAGACCTTTCTCAGGGGGCTTGGACTTCCTTTATTACTGGAATTCAACGAGGGTGATTGAGGGCACAATAAACGAGTTTCCATATTTCAGCTTCATTCACGCTGATCTCCATGCTCATGTGTTTGCAATCCCCATGAAGATCTTTTTTGTTTCCTTATTGCTTTTGAATGAAAAAAGAATTCGAGTGCTTTTGCCATTAACCCTCTTTGCAATCTTTGCCACCAACTCTTGGGATTACCCGATAATGCTCTTGCTCTCGATCGTTTATGCTCTCTCAAGTAGAGACAGAAACATTCTTATTTATTCTCTGGTTTCATTGCCTTTGGTTGCGTTTTACTACACCACGATGAATCTGCCAAAGACTGAAATCGTTTTTTCAGTTGAGAAGAGCGCTTTGCTTGAGTTTCTTGGCTATTCCGCCACCCTTCTAATTTTGGCTTATTTGGTCTACTTAATTTCAGACAAAAAAACGCTATTTTATTCAATTCCAATTGCTCTGCCATTCTACTTCCTTAGCCCAATCCTGCCAGTTTTAATTCCTCTGCTTGTTTGCTCTGCTTACGGAGTTTACAAAAGAGATGGAGCTTCTGCTTTGGTCCTCACTGCCGTAATATGCTTTATTTTACCAGAATTCGTTGCTATTGACTCAAGACTGAACACAGTGTTTAAATTTTACCTCTGTGCATGGATTCTACTTGCGATCGGAGCAGTTATGAAGCTAAAAATTGAAGATTTAAGGCGAGAGGCGAAGCTGATCGTGGCAGTATTGCTCATTGCAAGCCTTGTTTATCCGCTCGTTGCAACTCCGCTGAGATACAATTATTCTTATGCAGAATTCACGCTTGATGGAATGGGCTTTACTAAGCACTATGGAGAATATGAGGCACTTCAGTGGCTGAAGGAAAAGGATGGAGTAATCATCGAAGAAGGTTGCACCCATGGCTACTACTGTGCATACCAGTATGGCGGAAGGGTTGCGGTTTTTACGGGAAATCCGACAGTTGTCGCATGGACTGGGCACGAGTTTCAGTGGAGAAGAAATTACAGTGCAATAGCTGAGAGGGCAAGCGATGTGAGGGAATTTTACACTTCAAAGGACTGCAATGAAATGACAAGAATTTTGGAAAAATACAACGTCTCCTACGTATTTTTTGGCTACGAAGAAAGAAGACTTTTTGGCTCTGAATTGGCTATTGAGAAATGCTTTGAAAAAGTTTTTGAAAGCGGAAATGCCAAGATCTTCAGTGCTCTCAGAAAAGACTAAATTGCAATAGGCGAAAAGTTTATCATTATGGGTGCAAATTTTAACCATGGATGAAAAAGATATAAAGCTGATATCTTTGCTTGTCGAGGACTCCAGAAAAACCCTTCATGAGCTTGCTAATGAGCTTGGTTTATCTGTTTCAAGCATTCATAAACGAATCAGGAAGCTTGAAAAGGATATTATCGAAAGATACACAGTTATATTGAACCCTGAAAAGTTCAATCAAATCACCGCTTTTCTTCTTGTTAGCGTAAGTGAGCCGAAGAAGATCGTGGAGTCGTTAAAAGATCTACCCGAAGTTATAGAGCTTTACCAGACCTTTGGCAACTTTAATTTTCTGCTAAAAATAAGGGGAGGGAGCATTGAAGAAATAAGTGAGATCACCAACAGGATTTCATCGATGGAGGGGGTTTTGATGGTTGAGTGCATAGTTGCAACAAAGAGGATTAAGGAAACCGCCTGGAAGCCTGAGGTGGTAAAATGAGTGAGTTTCTGCAGACCTATCTTTTTATTCTGACTTCGGCATTCTTACTTTTGGGCGGTGCGTTGATACTGCAGGTTTACAATGCCTATCATAGAACCAAGCAGAAGTTTTTGCTTTTACTGAGCTTTGGTTTCTTCACGCTCGTTATTGGCGGAGCCTTGCCAGTTCTGGCGTTTGCCATGGCTCTTTCTGAGCTCATGTATTTACTGGGCATAATCTTTCAGATCTGCGGGATCTCGGCGATCTACTACTCGACAGTGAGAGGATGAAAGAGGAAATAATTGCTCAGAAGTGGAGACTGATCAAGCTCTCAAAAACCAGACCGATACTTGCTTTTAGGTTAGTTAATACTTTGAGCGAAAAATGTGGGGAAGAAGTCTATAAAATGGCTTTTGAATACGGAGAAGAGAAGGGGAGAGAGGTCATGCGGAATTTGAAACTTAAGGATTTCAGGGAGATTGCAAAGTTTTTGTCGATGATCTCGGGAACAAGGATTGAACAGAAAGGTGAAGAAATTGTCTTTCTTTCCTGCCCAGTAAATATCTTGGAGCAGGTTAAATCAGCGAGAATTTGCAAGGGCTATATTGAAGGTTTCTTTTCAGCTTTTGGAATGCGAATTGAAGCTTTGCCAACCTGCGGAGAGCAATGCAAAATTTTGATCAGGCAAACTCGCTCTTAACACCTTCTATAACGAATTCAACACCTATAGCAGCGAGGAAGATCGCAAGGAGCTTTGCAATTATGTCCGCACCGCTTTTGCCGAGCAATTTTATTAGCCACCCACTATAAATGTGGCTTAGCCTAACGATCGCGTAAACAAGGATCGCACTTGCTACAACGATCAGCTTCGACACAAAATCCGAAGCCTGAGAATACATTACTATTCCAGCTGTTATTGCTCCAGGGCCTGTGTATAAAGGTAAAGCGAGTGGAAATATTGCGATTGAGTCAACTTCCGCACTCTCTTTGGCTTTTCTTTGATATTGCTCCCTTCCAACTCTGCCGAGGAGTATGTCAACCGAGATTATGAAAAGTAAAATTCCGCCTGCAATTCTTAAGCTGTTTATTGAGACATGGAAGAACTCGAGTATTAAGCCACCAGAGACTGTTGTCACAAGCAGAATTGTTAGGGCTATGATCGTCATTCTCTTCGAAATTCTCTCTCTGAGCTCTTCTCTGAACCTCTCAGTTAGTCCTATAAAGAATGGCAAATTCCCGGGTGGGTCTACGATCACGAAAAATGTTAGAAAGCACTTTAGAAAGTAGATCAAATAGTCCATAGTTCCTTCGCCTTTTTGATGTTTTCAAGAAGCTTCAATGCGGTTTTTTGCGTTGGAAACGAGAAAAGCCCACAATCTGGACCAATGTAGCTGATAAGCTCTCCAAACTTCTCTTTTGCAAGCTTTATTCTTTCTGAAATTTTGCTTGCGGGCTCAAATTCCTCGATTGCGAGCAAAGAAAGCTCTTCATCTTTCCAAGCGTTTACGTTGTGCATCGCATTGAACTCTGAAATTATGCAGTCTATGTCCGTCCTTGCAACCCCAATTCTGAGCTTTTTATCCGCACTCTGGAGCACTTCGGGATCAATGGCTTCCATTTTCTTCGGATCTCGAGCGGTTTCGATGCCAATTACCTTAATTCCAGTCTCAGAGAATCGATCGTAGAAAAGGGGTTCATGCAAATGCACCTGCGTGTCCACGTTAAGCCTGAAGCCATAAGTATTTTCGATCAACTCCTTGCTTGGCTGTAAGTCTGGAACAACTCCAAGGCTGGGTTCGTCGAAGCTTATGCAAACGACGTTCTCGTATCTGAGCGCATTTTTTGCAAATCTGTAAACGGACTTTGCAAGGTTCTCCAAAACGTCTTCGTAAATTTTGCCCCCGAATTCCCGATAGTAGAGCTCAAAAACCCCTGTGATGCAAACCCTGAGCCTTTCAACTTTGATCTTTTCAACAAATTCAACTTCAGGAATTATGGCTTCCTTCTCGGAGATCAGGTAAGCGTCATCCTGAAATTCGGGATTTTTGATTGGCTCAAGGAACATCTTTACCATGTCTCGAAACTGGGGATAATTTGGCACTTCCACGAATTTTGCTTTCATTAAAAATGCCCTTTGAACCATTTCCTCGTATTCCCTGCTTTGAAAATTCTTCTCAACCCATTCTCTGCTTATTCCCGCGGGCAGGGGAAAACTGCCGATGTCGTCAAAGAGCATGTTGACTATAGCTTTTGATATTTATTAGCTTTGGCACCGAAAAGACTAAATTTTCTGGTTGAGATCTAACCCTATGAAGATCGTATGGCTTGGTCATTCAGCTTTTCTGATTGATGGCAGTAAAAAAGTCCTCATAGATCCATTCATTACTGGAAATCCAAAGGCTCCCGTTAGTGCTGAAGAAATAGTCGCTGATGTCATACTCGTAACGCATGGACACGGCGATCACCTTGGAGACACTGTTGAGATCGCAAAAAGAAACAAAGCACTTGTGATCTGCATTCACGAGCTTTCAAGGATCCTTGCGAAGAGAGACATTGAGACAATGGGAATGAACATCGGCGGAAGTGCCTACTCTTCTGGAGTTCGCATAACAATGGTTCCAGCTTTGCATTCAGCGGATTTTGAGGACGAAAGAGGGGAGATCATAAGCAGTGGATCCCCGGTAGGCTTTGTTGTCGATATGGACGACGTGAAGGTTTACCATACAGGCGACACCGGGCTTTTCTCGGACATGAAGCTAATTGGTGAGCTTTACGAGCCCAATGTTATGCTTGTGCCGATCGGTGATTTTTATACAATGGGTATTAAGGAAGCGGTAAAGGCGGTTGAGCTTGTAAAGCCTAAAGTGGCAATTCCAATGCATTACGGCACTTTTCCGCTGATCGACACCGATCCAATGGAGTTCAAGAGGCTTGCAGAGAAATTCTGCAAGGTCGTTGTGCTGAAGCCCGGAGAAGCTTACGAATGCTGAATTAATTTCTTGTCTTATAACTTTTTAGACACAAACTAACCCTAAAAACTGTCGGAGGGTCTGTTTCCAGTAAATCTTTTTAAACTCTCTCTGCAATCTTAAAACGTGGGAAGTCTTATCGCAAGGGCTTTAGAGCTTGCAGAGCTCGTTAAAAAACAGAGAGAGGTTCTTGTCGTAACCCACATCGACGCTGATGGAATAACTGCCGGTGCAATAGCTTTGGGAGCTTTAAAGAGGATCGGAATTGAGGTTGAAATAAGATTTTTAAAACAGCTTGATAAAAAAGAAGTCGAGAAAATTGCAGATACAGGAAAATTCGTCTGGTTTACAGATCTTGGAAGTGGACAGTTGAGCATGCTTAAGGAATTGGACTTCGTAATCACGGATCATCATATCCCCGAATATAAATCACAAAGACAGCTCAATCCACACGACTTTGCCTTGGACGGTAGCATAGAGATGAGCGGAGCAATGGCTACCTTTCTTGTTGCAAGCAGAATGCTACCTTCTGCAAGGCTTGGTGCATTGGCGGTTGTAGGCTCAGTTGGGGATCTTCAGGACTCAAAGTTTGGGAAGCTTGTTGGGCTAAACAGAAAAATTGCTGAAAAGTTAGTGGGTAAAAGCATAGAGATTTGCAGAGATCTTAGATTTTTCGGTAAGCAGACAAGACCGATAGCAAAGATGCTTGAATACAACACGGATCCTTTGATCCCGGGATTGAGTGGAAGTGAAGGAAGCTGCGTGCGATTTCTTTCAGAACTGGGCATAGATCCTTGGGTAAAATGGATTGAACTTAGCCTTGAAGATAAAAAAAGGATTGTTTCCGCCTTAGTTAGACACTGCATGAGTCTTGGAGTTAGCTATGAGGAAATAAAGCGTATGGCTGGTGAGTGCTACATTTTGCTTCACGAAGAGGAGGGCTCAGAGAAAAGGGATGCAATGGAGTTCTCGACGCTTTTGAATGCAACCGCAAGATATGAAGAGGCGGATGTGGGCTTGAGGGTTTGCTTTGGTGATGAAAAGGCTTTTAGCAGGGCAAGGACTTTGCTTCAGAATCACAGAAAGAACCTTTCCGAAGGACTAAAGCTTGTGGAAGAGATTGGAATTAAAGAGCTGAAGAACATCCAGTTCTTCCATGCGGGAAAAGAAATAAGAGACACGATCGTTGGAATAGTTGCTGGAATGAGCCTTGTTAAGAATCCAAAGAAGCCTATTGTTGCTTTTGCCGAGAATGAGGAAGGAATCAAGGTATCTGCGAGAGCAAATTACAAGCTGGTTGAGAAGGGTTTGAACCTTGGAAAAGCTATAAGAATTGCTGCTGAAAGAGTTGGCGGAAGTGGTGGAGGGCACAGTGTCGCAGCAGGAGCTTTAATTCCTCAGGGAACAGAAGAGAAGTTTTTGGAGTTTTTCGATAACCTTGTGGGAGAACAACTAAATGATTAAAATAAAACCCTCTCAAGATCCTCTCCTCCATAGAATAACTCCTGAATTCCGTCGTAGATGTCCTCCATCCCATATCCCTTTACCGCGGAAACAGCAACGAGCGGTCTGAATAATCCTGACTCCTTTAGAGTTCTTAGAAGCTCCACGCTAAGCGTTTTTGCTTCAATGAAGCTCGAAAGATAATCCAGATCTGAGCTCCACCTTATTATTCTTTCAACTTCATCATCTCGCAAGGTATCTGCTTTGGACAAAACAGGTATTTGGGGGATTTCAAGCCTAAATACCGCAGAATTTGCCATAAAAAGCTGAGAAAGAAAACCGAAGGGGGTTTTTGAAACTACTGGATCGAATAAAAAAACCATGACACTTCTATTTCTACCGAGAGCTTCAAGAATCAGCTTACTACTCTCTCGGACTGTAAAGATTTCCATTTGCCCTGGAGTATCGATTAGAATGAAATCTGGCTGTGATAAGTCGATTTCGTATTTTATTTCATCTATCAAAGTCACCAGCAGATCTGAAGCGATGATCTGGGCACCATTTGGGCCTACATTGTATTTTTGCATTATATCCTCAAGAGTAAACCACTCTCTGACGTCAATGTCTGCAGGATATGGCACGTAATCCGCTCCGGGATCAAGGTTTATTCGCATACATTGGGCTTTCAATGAATCAAGCCACTCTGCAAAAGCCTTTGTAAGATAGCTTTTTCCTGATCCCGCGATTCCAATAAAATAAACGACGATTTGTTCCATCATTCAAATTTCTCTTGGAACAAAAAGTTTATTACCGAAAAGAAATCCAAGGCATATGGAGTTCAGAGTCGGCGAAGCTTTAATTGGCGAAGGATACGAAGTCGCTCACGTTGACCTCCTCATAGGCACTAAAGACAGTCCTGTGGCAAGTGCTTTTGCCAATGCTCTTGCAACGCTTTCTGCCGGGCACACACCACTTCTTGCAGTTCTCAGGCCTAACTTGATCACAAAACCTCCAACTGTGATCGTTCCAAAAGTTACGGTTAAAAACATGGAGCAGGCTGAGCTAATTTTCGGGCCAGCTCAGGCGGCAGTTGCTAAAGCTGTTGCAGATGCAGTTGAAGAGGGTTATATTCCGAAAGAGAAGGCGGATGATTATTTGATCATTGCCAGCGTTTTCATACATCCGCTTGCAAAGAACAAACACAAAATCTACTACTATAATTACGGAGCGACAAAGCTCGCGATCAAGAGAGCAATGCAAAACTTCCCGGATGTTAACACAATGCTTTACGAGAAGGATCGCAGTTATCATCCTTTTGTTGGCAGAAAGCTCACTAAGCTCTGGGATCCGCCTTATCTGCAGATCGCTCTCGACATCCCGGATCTGGAGGAAGTGCTCTCTATTTTGTCTCAAATTCCGGAAAGCGACCACATAATCTTCGAAGTCGGAACACCTTTGGTTAAGAAATATGGCAGTGAGGTTATTCTAAAGCTGAGAGAAGTGAAGCCGGATGCTTTCTTCATCCTCGATCTCAAAACTCTCGATGTCGGGAATTTAGAGGCAAGAATGGCTGCTGATGCGACAGCAAACGCGGTAGTGATTTCGGGGCTTGCACCGATCAGCACGATTGTAAAGGGAATCAATGAGGCAAAGAAGACTGGAATGCTCGCAGTGGTAGATATGCTCAATGTAGAGGATCCTGTGAAAAGAATGGAGCAAATATCAAAGGAAGTTTTGCCAGACGTAGTGGAATTGCACAGAGCCATTGATAACGAGCAAAGCATTCCACCGTGGTCTCTTGCAAAAGAGATCAAGAGTTTCAAGGTTCTTGTAGCGGTTGCGGGCGGTATAAAGCCAGAAAACCTTGCAGAAGTGATCTCCGCGGGAGCGGACATAGTCGTTGTTGGCAGGGCGATAACAAAGGCGAGAGATGTCGAAGGAGCAGTAAGGAGATTCATGGCACACTTAAAGCCCGACACTGACCAGTTCAGAATCATGACAGACTTCTGATATGATCTTCATAAATTTTAAGGCCTATAGGGAAGGATTTGGCAAAAATGCACTGGAGCTCGCAAAGATAGCTGAGAAGGTTGCAGAGAGAAGTGGAGTATACATTGCGGTTGCGGTTAATCACTTAGATCTGCCAGTAATTGCAAAGAGTGTTTGCATCGACGTTTTCGCGCAGCACATCGACGCTGTTGAGTTCGGAAGCTACACTGGAGCGGTAAATGCGGAAATGATAAAAGAATATGGGGCGAAGGGAAGCCTAATAAACCACTCCGAACGTAGGCTGAAGCTTGCAGACATTGATTTCTGTGTTTCAAAGCTCAAAAAGCTCAATATGACTTCAATAGTTTGCACAAATAATGTTGCGACCACCGCAGCAGTCTCAGCTTTAAAGCCAGACTTCGTTGCTGTGGAGCCACCTGAGCTGATCGGCTCAGGAATAGCGGTGAGCAAAGCTGAACCTGAGGTTGTTGAAAGGGCTGTAGCTTCCGCAAAGAAGATCTGCAAAGAAGTTAAAGTGCTTTGCGGAGCGGGAATTACAAAGCACGAAGACTACGTCAGAGCTCTTGAACTTGGTGCGGACGGTGTGCTACTTGCAAGTGGTGTTGTAAGGGCAAAAGATCAAAAAAAGGCGCTTGAAGAGCTTGTAGGTCTAAGCTAATGCTCTCTGTATAACTCTTTTTTCGCCTTTTTCAGCTTTTTGTTCTTTTCGCCCCTTCCCGGGGGATCATTCAAAAGCTCTTCAAGCTCTTCGTCCGTTACAGGTCTTATGTCCTCAAAGTATTCCTTAAACTTTTTCGCCTGCTTCATGCTCAACTCTAAAACAAAAATGTTTGGCATGCAATATAATTTTTTCTGTTCTCCATGCGTGGTCGAATCTTCATCGAATCTTGGTTTTTGTTTATAGTTCAATTTCGTATCCCGCGGATAACAAAAGGCTTATGAGCGTCTCCCGAATGCCTATAAACTTCTTATCTTCAAAAAGGGGTTTGCATTCTTTTATATCTTTCTCGCCATTCAGCAATTTAACCGCAAATGCCATACAAGTTTGCTCTCCGCATTTCCTGCAGTTCGTCTTTGGCAGATATTTGTAAACGTCAAGCGCTCCAATAAAGGTTTTTTGCAGGGGTTTGCTTATGTCGATTTCGTCTCTTTTCTCCCAAGCAGTTCTGGCTTTTTCTTCAATTTCCTTGAGAATGCCCAATGCTTCTTCTTTGCTACTGATCATCGTCATCGTTACAAAGCGGTCGCTGTGAATAGTGATTATTCTTTGTCCCTTTTTGAAGCTGATCCAGCCATCCTTTGCGTTGTAGCTTGCATTTGGCAAAATTCTTGCGAGATAAGGGGCAATCTCGGCGATGTTTTCAATATCAACTTTGCCAATAACTCTGTATTTGCTCGGATCAGCGATGCATGGCAAAATTTCCTTGATTTCCATCGCAAATTTTACTCTTAGGTTTATTTAAAACTTTCCAAATTTTCTTTTCAGTTTAGATTTTAAACGAGTGTTTTTTGCAGAAGTCTTAAACCGAGTTTGGTGGTTAAACAACTGCTTATGCTGTCAAGATTCGGATCACATTTTTGGGCTGATAAAGGGGATATGTAGAAGGTGTGGAAATAGAAAGCAAAACAATGAGAAGACATCGCTTTAAGGATTTTGAAGAGCCTTGCAAAGGATTGAAGCACACTCATGCAATCTAAAACTCGACTTAGAACTGTTTAAAATCCTGATAAAATCCAATATAACCCCAGAGATAAAGACTGCTCTCCTCTGAGTCCATTGCCAGTTTCAAAGCACAGTCCTTCTCCGGCAAAATTCGACGAAATCATCGGCAAAGAAGAAAGCGATTCGATGAATAGCTATCAGAGGAACTTAAAAAGCTTAAAAGGGCTTATTGTAGGAGCAAAAGTTGAAGCTCCCTACAATCCCAAATGCCTGTTATGCCAAGTTTTGTGGATAGTAAATCAAAAAGCTTAAATTCAAAACTCTTGATTTCAACTAAATGAGATTTGACAAATTTAAATCGGCTCTCATCTTTACAATGGCTCTCGTTGCAATCATCGTATACAATCCACTCATCGCCGGAATATTGGCCAGCTCTGCAATCGTGGCTTTTAAAGCAGGAATTGGATGCAGATACAGCTCTATGAACAAGAAAATAGTCTATTTCTTCGCTCTCATTTACTTTTCTATCTCCACGATAGTTGGATTTATCCTTGAAAACATAATTGAATCTCTATCGGCTCTTCTTAGCTATACAATCGGTTTTCACCTAATTGTCGCATCTCTGCTCGTTTTAGCTGGCTACACGACAATTAAAAAAGCTTCCTGCGGAGTAGATTTAACAAGCAAAACTTCCTTGGCAATTGCAATTCCATGCCCAGTTTGCTTTGCTGCAATCTTCATTTCCTGTTACTTCGCTTCGCAAATTCTTGAAATCCCTAAAATTGCAATGGGAGCAATTGTTGGGACTATAATTGCATTGGGAATCATCGCTTTATCTTCTGGAAAGAAAGAAAACCCAGAAAGGCTTGGAAAGATAATGTTGCTTTGCGGCGTTTATTATCTCTTTGCAATGCTTTTGATCCCCGCGGTGATTCAAGGTATGAGCCTTAAATATTCAATTACAGACAACTTCAGCCCATACTCATTGATTTTGCTCATTCCCCTGATTCTGGGTGCGATAAGGGGTGCTGCAAGATATGGTTAGCGTTACCTCAGCAATCTATGCAACGATGTATGCGATCTCGACTTCTTTGCTTTATCCAGTGATCTTGGCCTTGATTCTACTCGTTGTTTACTCGCTGATGGAACTTGGGGCATTCATCGTTGAAAGTTCAAAAAGGCGAAGGAACTTTGAAGATCTAAGGAAACTAAAAGGATTTAATTTTGAAAAGATTATTGAAAATCTTGAAAAGATGCAAACAACAAGATTGCTCAGAATGTTCATTCTCGATTTAAAAAAGCTGAATCCGGGCGATGAAGATCTTGAAAAGCTTCTTGAGGAGTTTGAATTGAAAGTTGCAAAAGAACTTGAAATTCCGAGAATTCTTACGAGAATCGGCCCAATGCTTGGCCTGATGGGGACTCTTATTCCGTTGGGCCCAGCAATGATCGCCTTATCGCAGGGAAACATACACGAGCTCGCCACAAACCTGATAACTGCATTTGCAACCACAGTTCTTGGCTTAATCGTGGGCGGAATAGGCTACACAGTGTTCATGGTCAGAAAAAGGTGGTATCTTGAAGATCTAAGCGATATGGAATATATTATAAAGATCTGGAGGTGTGGGAATGAAAAGAAGGCTGATTGACGAAATTGAAGACGATAACCCGCTCGACTTCGTCTCAAACCTTTTCGACGTTGCTTTGATCATAGCTTTGGCTTTCTTGGTTATGCTTATCACCGCCTACAACCTCACAGAACTCCTAACTCCAAACGAAAAAATCACGATCGTTAAAAATCCTGGCGAGGAGAACATGCAGATCATAATAAAAGATGGGGAAGTTATAAAGGTAATGAACCTGACTGCAGAGCTTCATGGAGGGCAAGGAGAGAAGATCGGCACGGCTTACAGGCTTAAAGATGGGACGATTATTTACGTTCCCGAAGACTGAAATGTTCCACAGATTTTCTAAGCGAAGATTTTGAGAACCAAAGTTCAAAACTTCACTATTACTTGAGATATCAAAAAATTTTTACTTTAAGTAAAGAAAAATGGAAAGTCTTAAATACACTTAATTTTACTTTAAATCAAACAAACTGGAGGTGGAAAAATGCTCGGAAGGAAGCTTTTCTTGTTGATCGCAACTCTGTCAATGATCTTCACGGCTTCAGGTTACGAAGTAAGCGTTGAAGTTCTAATTAACGGCACTGCAGTCGAGAACGCGTCCGTTGCTGTTTACAACGAAACAGGATTGATTGCTCAGAATCTCACTTCCAGCGGTTCTGCAATTTTCGAGCTTGGTGGGGGAAGTTACACAATAAAATC
Source organism: Archaeoglobaceae archaeon (assembly GCA_038734275.1). Taxonomy (NCBI): domain Archaea; kingdom Methanobacteriati; phylum Methanobacteriota; class Archaeoglobi; order Archaeoglobales; family Archaeoglobaceae; species Archaeoglobaceae archaeon. The sequence continues at coordinate 12,033 of JAVYOO010000009.1, read as the reverse complement.
TTTTTACGAGCTCTGCTTTAACGAAAGCTTTATAGAATTGAATGAAAACTCGAGCGTAACGATCAACTTGAGCTGTGAAACCGTTTTGATCAAAGTTTTTGACAAACTGGGGAACCCAATTGAAAATGCATCGGTAAAGGCTGGAGAAGTTGAAAAATTCACGGATGAGGAAGGAATAGCAACTCTTAACACTACAGATCTTGGCTTTAAAGTTTCAGTTAGCAAAGAAGGCTATGTTGCAAAATCGATTTATGTAGACAGTGAGGAAATAGATGTTATTCTGCTTAAAGATTTGATCACATTCTATCTTGGAAACAACGAGAACTATGAAGCTTTGAAAGAAATAGAAAACGAAACAGCTCTTATAGAAGTTTTTAAACTCGGAGATGAAGTCGATTTTGCGAACAAAAGCCTCATATTTTTAGCAAATCTAAATGAAAGTCTTTCAAATGAAATCGCAAACGCTACAGATGCAACGATTGTCTTATTCAACTCCTCAGCTGGCTACAGTGATGAATTGATTGCAAAATACTGGATTTACGGCGGAAAAGAGAACCTGCTCAATCTCGTGAATTATTTGAGAGCTGAATTCTTCGATTTGCAAATTAGCTATGATCCTCCAAAGGTTCCCGAAAATAGGGCAAAAATTCTCTTCATCCTCGACAAAGACTCGAAGCAGATTCCACTGATCCTGAATGCAAGTAAGGATCTTTACATCGAAAAGAACCTTGAAATAAAATTGCTTGGCTACTCCAGCGTTGACGATCTTAAAGAAGAAATAGAGAATTATGATCTGAGCAATTTCAGCGTCTTCTTCCTTTACATGCTCGGCTATCCCGTTCAAGACTTTTTGAAGGACTACCTTTTGCCTTTAAAGCAGCAGGCAAAGATCATTGGCCACGGCTTCACAGATGTGCACAGCATTACAAACGTTAATCTCAGCGAAACGGAGTACAGCAACATAACGCTTTACTGGAATTACGGAGGCTCGGAAAACTTCAAAGGGCTCATGATCTTCATTGGAGTTAAGCTATGCAATATAGCTGTTGAAGAATTTGGTCTAACTGAAGTTCCAAATCCGATCGAAATTCCGCCATACGGAATCTACCATCCAAAGGCTATTGGCAAAGGTTACCAAGGAATGGGGATATTTTTAAGCTTTGAAGAATACATGGGCTGGTATAGAGACAATGGATTCAAGGAGAATGCTCCAGTCGTTGGAATTCATTACTACTACGTGAACGATCCCTCAACTTACCCTGTGATTGATGAGCTGATCTTTAAACTTGAAGAGCTTGGAGCTAATGTCGTCTTCTCCTCATTCACCTATCGCGATTCAAATTCAACAAAGTGGCTGATTGAAAATGGCAAGGCGAGGGTTGATGCTCTAATAACGCTCACATCCTTTAGGCTTTGGAGCCATTCAGGTAGCGAGGACGTGGGATTAAAATACCTCCAAGAACTGAACGTTACGCCAATCAAAGCGATAATGGAGTATTACTACAATGTGAGCGAATGGGAAAGCCTTCACGGCCTAAACCCGCAATCCATAGCTTGGCAAATAGCTTTGCCAGAGCTTGATGGGCTTACAGAGTTCATAATCGTTGGAGCTAAGAATAAGACGACGAAAGACTATGATCCGATCGGCGAACAGATTGAATGGATTGCAAAAAGGGCTTTGAAGTGGGCAGAGCTTCACAGAAAGCAAAATGGCGAGAAAAAAGTTGTAATAATTTACTACAACCATAACGGTGGCAAAGACAACATTGGTGCAAGCTATTTAGATGTTCCAGCAAGCCTCGAAGTTTTGCTTAAAGCGATGAAGGAAAAAGGATACAATTTGGACACGAGCTTTGACAAGAAACTGCTTACGAAGCTTTTGATGACTCAGGGAATTAACATAGGAAGCTGGAAGAAAGATGAGCTTGAGAATTTGACGAAAACAGCAGTCCTAATTCCAGCTGAGAAGTATTTGCAGTGGTTCAACGAGCTTCCAGAGAAAAAAAGGCAGGAAGTCATCAAGTATTGGGGAGAACCACCTGGAGAAGTGATGGTTTTTGAAAATGAAAGCGGTAAGTTCATCGTTATTCCGCTAATCAATTTGGGGAACGTGATCTTAGCCCCCCAGCCTTCGCGAGGCTGGCTCGAGAACTCAACGATCCTATACCACGATAAATCGTTGCCACCGCATCATCAATACATCGCATTCTACTTCTGGATAGCCAAAGAGTTCAAAGCTGATGCGATCGTTCACTTTGGCACGCATGGAACTCAGGAATGGCTACCTGGAAAGGAGAGCGGTTTATCTGCAAAAGACTGCTGGCCTGCTTTGCTCATTCAAGATCTGCCAGTAGTTTATCCATACATAATGGACAACGTTGGCGAAGGAACGCAAGCAAAAAGGAGGGGTCAGGCGGTGATAGTGGATCATCTAACCCCTCCATTGATCGAAAGCGGTCTTTACGGCAATTTATCACTTTTGCATGAAAAGATTCACCAGTATTTTGAAGCTCAGGACGAAGCTGTAAAGGCTGAGCTTAGAAAAACGATCGAAGAGCTTTACAAAGAACTTGAGCTTGAATTCCTTGGAAACATTTCAGAGTTAAGCAAGGAAGAATTCGAGAACTTCCTGCAAACGAAACTGCATGAATATTTGCACGAGCTTTCAAGCACTGTAATGCCCTATGGTCTGCACATTCTTGGATTTGTCAGGAAAGATGAAATCACGCTTGAATTCGTGAAGGCGATGCTTGGAAAAGAGTTCAAGGAAAAGGTTGGCAAAGTCAGGCAAATTAATGAGCCTGAAGACGAGCAGATCTTAAACGATTTGCTCAGAGAAGTTCTTTTCAATGGAAGTAGCTTGGAAGAGGCTCAGAAGAAATTACTTGGCGGCGTAGATGAATCAATAACTCAGGAACTCGAAAAAGCTTTGAAATACTACTACGATCTAATGAATTGCACGATAGAAATTCCGAGAATCTTACAGGCTTTGGAAGGCAAGTATATTCCACCAAGGATTGGAGGAGATCCAATAAGAAAGCCAGAGGCATTGCCAACTGGAAACAACTTCTACAGCTTTGATCCGAGAACAATTCCAACAAAAGAAGCTTGGAAAGTCGCAGTAAAGCTCGTTGACGATTTGCTTAGAAAATACTATGAGGAGAAAGGAGAGTTTCCAGAAAGTATCGCTTATGTTCTCTGGGCTACTGAAACGATGCGCAACTATGGCGTCATGCAGGCAGCGGTGCTTTACACGATGGGCGTTAAAATTGAGTGGGATTCAGCTGGGAGAGTGAAAGACGTTAGCCTGATTCCACTGAGCGATTTGAAGCTAAGGCTGTCTGATGGAAGAGAAATCCAAAGACCAAGAATTGACGTAGTTGTTGTTAGCTCCGGACTTCATAGGGACACCTTTTCCTCGCTTATGCTGTTGCTCGACAAAGCGGTGAAGCTTTGCATCAACGCGAATGAAGATCCGAGCTTGAACTATGTTAGAAAGCACTACTTAGAGATAAAGGAAAACTTAAAGAGTAAAGGTTACAGCGAAGAAGAGGCTGAGAAGTTTGCAAAGATTAGAATTTTCTCTGAAAGCCCCGGAAATTACGGAACTGGATTAGCTGAAGCTGTAAAGGCAAGTAATACATGGCAAAGCGATGCAAAGCTTGCTGAGCTATTTTTGAGCAGAGTTGGATTTGGTTATGGGCAGGATTTCTGGGGGATCTCTGCAAAAGACGTATTCGCTGGAGCTCTAAAGAATGTAGATCTCGCCGTGCATTCAAGATCAACGAACATATTCGCAGCCATAGATAATGACGACGTTTTCCAATACCTCGGTGGCATCGCTTTGGCTGTAAGGCATTTAACTGGTAGCGATCCCGAAACCTACATCTTCGACGTTCGCAACGTTAACGATCCGAAGGCTATAACGCTTAAAGAGTTCATCGCAAGCGAGCTTTTGACGAGATACTTTAATCCGAAGTGGATCGAAGGAGTTATGGAGAACGACTACGCCGGAGCAAGGCTAATTGCTGAGATTGTGGAGAACCTCTGGGGCTGGGATGTAATGATGCCGAGCCTGATCTCAGACAAAACCTGGCAAAACTTCTACGAAATCTATGTGAAAGACAAGTATGATCTCGGGCTGAAAGAATTCTTTGAGAAGAACAATCCATATGCTTTGCAGTCCATAGCTGCGAGAATGCTTGAAGCGATAAGGAAGGATTACTGGAAAGCTCCTGAAGAAGTTAAAGTTCAGCTCGCAAAGGAATTGGACAGACTTCAGAAAGAATACGGCTTCACTTGTTGCCATCACACTTGCGGGAACATAGAACTGCTTGATTTTAAAGCCGGAATCCTCAGTTCGCTGATCGAGCAAAAAGAGACAAAAGAAGAAAAGAAAGAAGTCGTCGAGCAAAAACCGAGGTATAGAAGCTCAGGTGGTGGAAGAGTGATTTCGACAGCCCAAACAGTTACACCAACAACTTCACAGAGCGGAAACCAAACCGCTGGCGTTGGGTTTGAGCAATCAATTCCAATGGCTGAGCAAAAGGAGCAGAATGAGGAAATTGCAGGATACAAGATGGAAGTAGCTGAAAAGCAGTTGCAAAGCTTTGAAATCTCAGCAACTCCGCTGATTGCAATAATAATGGTAGTTTTAGCCGTTTTGATATTCTATGCAGGAATGAAGCTGAGAAAGTAAGCCTATTTTTTATTTGTATTCCCTATTTCTATTGCTCGCCCCATTCGGAAAAATCGCTTTCTCAGCCAAGGTTGATAGAAAAAGAGTGAATGTAGTTTGTAGGACTAAAAATTTTTTCTATTGAGCAACTCCGAACTTCTCTTAGAATTGCAGGTTTATTGTGGCGGTGTGAGTATTTCAATTCAAGCTTAAATAGTGTAAAAAGTGTTACCAATTTAAAGAATTTTATTCCAAAATCAAAAACCTCCTTTTACATATATGTCAGCAAGTAGCAAAACTTATATACTTCTTGTGCTCATCTTTGACTGGTGAGAGCATGACAATAGCTAAGAAAATAATAAGCCTGTTTCTGGTTTTAGTTGCATTTAAGTTCGCAATAAGTTCAGCAATGGCTTGGGGAACATTAACACACATCAGAATGTCTTCTGAAGCGGGAAATCCGTATCCTGGACGGAAAATGGAGTATCTCTCTGGTTCCATTGCACCAGATGGTGGCTATTTGATTTCAAATGAGTGGGGTTCAAAATTCCATGGCTACAATGTAAGCGAGGCACTCCGCATAGGTAACACTTTATTCGTTCTTTCTCAAAACAGTAAAGAAAGAGCATTTGCCAAAGGCTGGCTCGCACATCTCATGCAAGACAGGGTAGCTCATGGTAATGGACTAGGATTACCAAGAGACCCAGCATTCGGAGTAGGATACTCAAACTTTGCTGCTAAAAATACGGAATAGACCACATTTCTGCAGAATTCTTTGTTAACGGTAGAGTTCTCAACGAAAAAGGATGGAACTGGGACTTTGTTACCTTCGCAGTTCCGATAGATTTGGTTATTAAGACGATGAATACTCTATACGGTCAGTCTCCACCAAGAGATAGGCTAATTGATGCCTATAACACTTTTGCGGCAGAATATTATGGTGAACTTGCTTTTTGGCAAACTCCAACGGGTAAAGCGTTGTACATCTCCCTTTTCATGGCTGGAACCGTCGGAGATTACGACGATTACGTGCAAGAAGTAAACTGCAATCCATATTATACGTCGATCTATCTTACAAACAATCCTCAAGTCTCGAGACCTTCAATACTCCTTGAAAATTCGGCCGAAAATGAGATTGCAAATATTTGGAAAGGATGGATGAGAGAATATGCCAAGAATTTGGAAGAATCAGAAGCTTTGGAAATTAGCAGAAAAATCGAAAAAGGATGGTTATTAATCGAGTTTAAATCTTTTGACAAATCTAAGGCAGATATAGTCGCCAGAGAGATGTTGAGAAATATGAATTTGAGCGGAAAAGCTGCCGAAATTTTAAAATTCCAGAATTCGGAAATCGAGAAGGGATGAGGGATGGAAAAAGTTAGGTTTTTGGTGCTGGTGATGGTGGCAGTTGTAATTTTTTTCTTACCACTTCTTACTGTCTATTGCATTTCTTTTCTATTTGAAAATTTTACAGGCAAGGAGAGATATTCTAATTTCTTACTGGTTTATGTCAGAAGCAATGAACCATTCGACAACGTTTCGGTGTTCATTCCTACAGTTATGTTAGGCTCTGAAGAACTGAGACCACTACAAAATTTTGAGGTTATAAAAGTGGATAATCGGACTTACTTAAAGATACTATTGGACAAACCTATAGCTGAAATGAGTTTTTTGTATAAGGAGAATAGAAGTGTATTGGTCTATTTCTCGGACTTTGTGGTGAAATTTCCAAAGAAGAGGATAGAAAACCTCAGCGAGTATAAAATTGGAGAAGGAGAATACATAGATGTTAAAATAAACTTTACAAACGCCAGTAATGTGGAATTTATGCTTCACCTCTCCTACTTGGAAAATCGTTATCTCGATTTGCTCGGGTATAGAATTTATCTCGTCACAGGGCACAATGATGTCGGCTGGTGTGGAACGGGATTTGTAAGAATCAACGAAAGCGAAAAGAATATTTGGTTAAAGATACCAGTGAACTGCTGATATTAATATCCCAACCCGTGTTTATGTTTGACTGGTGAGAGCTTGATCGGCAGTTTAGCGACGCCAGCGATGGCTTGGGGAGGAGCTACGCATTACGGCATCGTAAAGAACTTGGACGATAGGAGCGGTTTACCGAGTTATATCTATACGTACAATTTAGATTATATAAACGGGGCGATTGTGCCTGATGTATTCTTCTGCGCAAACGTTCAGGTGGGGAATTGGAGTCTTTACAAAGGCTGTCCAGAAAACTGGAGAGACCTCTCTTTTTGTAATTGTTCATGATGGAAATTATTTCTGGAATTTCTATGAAACAGCAAAATTGAAATCTTCAAACGACCAACAAAGAGCTTATTTAGCTGGTTGGGTAAGCCATGCTATCTCTGATTACTACATTCATGGTGGAAAACCGAGCTTTTTAAATCTACCGTATCCGAATGGCAAATTCTATTTAGAATACAAGAGGATCGATCCATATAATTTGAATGCTCACATAACTGCTGAGTATATGGTAGACTGCTTAGCCTATTATGAAAAAGGTGGAAGCGCTCCTTGGCCATGGGAATTTAAAGTCTATCCTTCATTTATAAAATCAGTGTTTCAAGAATACAGAAGCAGATATGGTGGGAACTTTCCAATACCTTCAGAAAGCGAAATTGTTTCAGAATTTGATAAATTAGCTGCTTCAATAGTTGCAGAACAAGCAACTTTCAACCTTGGCACTTACGCATACGCTAAGAGGACCTTTGGCGATTACATCGACTGGTGGCAAGCTGCAATCAACGCATCTTATGCTTATATAGTCGGCTTCTGTCCTATCAAGACTTCGATTCAGACCTTAGAGACAAACGAAAAATTAGTCGAAAAGTATCATAGAGAACATTTGGGAATTTCGCTGAAAAAGGCTGTAGGAGAGGAACTAATCGAGGAAGGATTCTTAACTCTTCAAAGACACTACGATGCATCTGGGGCTTACATCTTGCGTTTGGAGAGCAATTTGAGCTATGAAGAGTTGGGAAAGGTTTTCATAAAGAAATTAAACGAGAAACTCGAAAAGGTTAATAGAATGAAGTGAAGCTCATGGCGATGAAAGTTCTGCGGAAAGCCCTTGCAATAGCTATAATTTGTTCTGCCCTCTTCTGCTATTTTTACATGGCATTGGATTTATTCAACAACGCTCAAATGAACTGCATCGAATACTCTGTTGAGATCTTTTCCAATGGCGACTTTCTGGCTTTAATTCCAGTCGTTAAGGATAAAGATTCAAGAATGCACGAAGTTATGAACAATCTAAACGTTGAATGTGTTAACTGCTTTGTTGAGATAACTGAATCCGAATTTGGAATGGTTCTGAAGGTAGTTGGAAGATATCATGTAGCTATAAAAAGTAACTACAGCTATCATGCACCCCTTCTTTCATCAATAGATCTTATACAGCTGAGCACTTTCGAGGGTGACAAAAAATTGAGAGTTTACAGCAACAGTTCTGTGAAGATGAAGCTCTTTGCAACTTCATTTGTTTCGCAAGGATTGGCATTTGGCGGATTTAGCAGGATTCAGATTTGTCTGGATAATGTAACGCTCAAAGAAGGCTGGAACATTGTTGAAGCAAAGCCATTATGCTGAGGTGAGATCGTGAGTAGTTTAGAGAAGCCTAAAATCTGGTTTTTAATTCTCTTCCTTTGGATAACTCTTCCATTTCTTTCCCTTTTGCAAATCTCGTTAGCCCACTGGATTGCAATAGTTCTTTTAATTCTTCAGTTCATCTTTGCAGTCTTGATACCTGCCCTTCTTTCAATTCTCGTCCCTTTCCCGATAATATCAAAACTAAAGCATAGAAATAAGGCTGTGCTGTTAACCGCTGTTCTTAGCCTTTCATTTGCAACGATTGCCTTTTTATCTGCCAAAGCCTACAGCTTTTATCCTGAAAGCATTTTACAGTTGATTAGCTATTCGCCAGTGCACTACTTTTGCATCTTAGTTGCATTAGTGGCGATGAGCTTTTACTTGATTTTATTGATTTTTGAGAAGTACTGGGAGGATTGAATTGGAGCACTACAGAATTCTTGCTGAAGTGCTGAATGAGATAAGAAAGCAAGATGAGACTTGGATTTGGAATAAGGCTAAGCTTGAGCTGAGCTATTTGAGCAGAGTAGTTGAGAGAAATTTGGCTGAGTTTAATGTTGAGGGGAAAGGGAGTGGGATTATCGCAGACACGGGGGAATATTGCTGGGCATGTAAGGCTCTTGTAAGTATTGCTTGTGCTGTAGGGTGTGGGAGTTGGTATCGCAGTTCTTTGTGTTCTTGCAGGAGTTACTACAGTGATTGGTGGTATAGCTTGTGCTGCAATTGCGTCTGCTGTTTGCTGGGTAATTGGAGAATACGGATGCAATCCTGGAGCAAATCAACTTTGTATTTATGCGGGATACTGCTGAGGTGATCGTATGAATGGAAAATACGTTCTCGTATTTTTTATTGCAGCTTTTTCTTTAGGCTTAACTCTGAGCTACCTCGATGGTCATCTGGAATTACTCGAGATACTTCGAAGTTTTGCAGTAGCTCTTGGCATTTCAGCAGTCTTTGGTGTCTACAGCAGGTTGAGGAAAAAATAGTAAATAGCAACTTTTGAATGAGGCTAAAGAGTGGAGGGAAGTTATCTTGCTGGCTTCTCATGTTTATAGCTGCTATAACTGCGCGAAATACATGGGATGGATATGAAAAAACTTGGCATGAAAAGTTATGCGTATCTTTTAATTTTCTTCTCTTCGATTTATCTGATTTTAAAGTTAATCCAGAGAGACCTCTTTGGAATGTCTTTGGCTTTGATCGCTATAGTTCTTGGAGTTCTGTTTCTTCTTCATAAGAGAATCTTTGGTCACGAGTATGAGCTTTAGTTTGAATTGTAACATTAAGACGAATAATCAGACATTCGGAAGTCTTTGCTGGACTCGTGGCTTGCTTTTGCTGACTTGGGGGTATTATCTGTCATCTATAATTTCTATTGGCATATTTTTAGCCTTTACCCATAAATTTCGCTTCTTTTACCGATTTTGAGTATCTTTATTACCTTCTCATCTTTCTCAAATTCAAAGATCACTCTGTAATCGCCAACTCTTAGCCTGTAAGTCTTCTCAAAGCCTTTAAGCTTCTTCACATCGAGGCGAACAAGCGGAAAGAATGCGAGCTTTGAGATTCTATCTTTTATGAGATCTCGATCCTTTTCTGGAATATCTTTAAGTTCCTTTAGAGCTTTTCTGGCTATTAAAATTTGATTTTCATAACTCATTCTTAATCAAACGCCACTCAATGAACTCGTCTCTACTTCTTTCTTCAAGATCTTCAACTTCCCATGCTTCAGGCTCAACTTCTTCGATCAACTCAAGGTTTACTTCGATCAGAGCCTTTAGATAGCTCTCAATTCTCTTCATTTGCTCGCTGAGCTCTTCAAGCGTTGTTTGCATATTTCACTTATGGAACTGGATTTTATTAACTTTTTGGATTCAACTCAATTTTTGATCCCATAAGCGCAGAATTCAGCATTTTTAGCTCGGAATATAATCTTTGTATTTTTAAGCTTAAAAAGTGTTACCAATTTAAAGAATTTTATTCCAAATCAAAAACCTCTTTTTACATATATGTCAGCAAGTAGCGAAATACTTATATATTAGTAGCACACAACATAGCTTAGTGAGAGCATGACAGCCAAGAAAATAATAAGTCTGTTTCTGGTTTTAGTTATGGTTGGCAGCACAACAACACCAGTGATTGCGACTAAAATTGCAGAAAATAAGCCAATTCCTGCAAAAGAGAAATCTGAATTACATAAAGACATAGAAATTATAAAAATCGACCCAAATCTTGAGAATTTGACACCATATTGGATAATAATAGCTGTTGGAAGTGAAGAAAAGGGAAGATTGACAACCTTTAAATATATAGATACCAGTAAAAGTCTAAAAGATTATGAAAAAGAGGAGTTGAAAAGATTTTTGCAAGAACTTTGGAAGAAGTATCCCGTGAAGACGATTAGAGACAAGAAATCAACCTTAGTAACAATTGAATCCGGAAATGAAATTTTGCTTACAGAAGAGGATAAAATAATGCTCGAGAGAGTAGCTATGGCTGTAAATGAGTATTTCAGTTCAAAATACGAAATAGGAATATTGTGGAATGTAGACACACATCAAAGCGTTGCTTTTATCTCCTGCAAGAAGTGGGGAGAGAGCGATTATTACTGCGGTATAACTAGAGACCATGCAGACGATCCGGACTACTGGACTCAAATTCCTCCCCCTCCAGGTTACCCTGAATGGTATTGGAATTTCATAATGCAGGTTGTTCATTCTTGGACGCACTATTACAACCCGGATTGGGCAACGGGCTCTGCTCCAAGCGAATGCAAGTATTATGCAAACGTAGCTAAGAGCAAGTACTCGAGTGGAGATAAGTATTCAGCTTTCCAGAATTTGGGATACGCAAGCCACTTTATAACGGACGTTGGAAATCCCTTGCACACAGGTTTGGAGAGCTGGCAAGCGGTTTTTAGCTCTATTCATTATTCCCATGAAAATTATATTTCCAGTAACTGGGAAAGTGGTTATAGATTCAAATCAGTAATCGAAAACAATTGGTATTATTACCCAATCAGCAACCCAGAACAGGCAACCAAAGACTTAGCAACTTATTCCCACCAATATGATGATACAGTATTCTGGACCATCTACAATAACCCAAATACATGGCAAAATGACCAAAACCTGAGGAAAGTCACAGAAAACTGTCTGCTCGAAACGGCTAAATATTCTCTTGGATTGATTAAATATTTGAGGGGATAAAATGAGGATCGAAGATGTGTTTTTAATTCTATTTGTTTTTTTGATACCAGCAACAATAGCGAGTTATGTTTTCATAAGGATTTCAAAAGTCCGATACAGATATTTCCCTATCCTTGTCCTCATAGGCTTTGGGATAGCCTTCTTTGGACTTTTCATTTTATTTCTTGTAAATTTTGGCTCCATACATACCACTGGATCTTCAATTCAAGTCATTCCAAAGGAAATTTCAGAGCATCCAGATCCACTAATTCGTCTTTACGGAACGTTAACCATACTCTGCTTCGAGAATACAGCTATATTGACCATAATTTATGCTATAATTGCAAGAAGTCCAATTTTTTACAGAAAGGTGAAAAATTGAAACAATGGAGTTGAGATTATGTTAAAGGTTGCAATTGCTTCGGATGTAGCTCCTAAGGATGAGAAGAAGTTTGCTCCATTCGCTGATGTCATCGAGATTAAAAGCAAAGCCAAGCTCTCCGAGCACTACAGAATTCTTGCTGAAGTGCTGAATGAGATAAGAAAGCAAGA
>JAVYOO010000008.1 GCA_038734275.1 Archaeoglobaceae archaeon | reverse complement strand
CTCAGGGCTGCATTGAGGCAGAGGCCTGAATACATAATAGTGGGTGAGGTTCGTGGCAGAGAAGCCTTAACGCTCTTCCAGGCGATGACGACCGGACATACAACATATTCAACGCTGCACGCTGACAGCGTTAGCGGAGCAATCCACCGCCTTGAAAATCCACCAATTGAAGTGCCGAGAGCGATGCTTGAAGCGCTGAACATAATAAGCATTCAGGCCCAGACTTATGTGAATGATCGCAGGGTGAGAAGGAACATAGAGATTGCTGAGATCGTTGGCCTGGATCCGCACACAAAGATGCTCCGAACTTCGACTGTTTTCCAGTGGGACAGCGTAAAGGATGAGCACGTGATGGTCGGAACTTCCAAAGCTCTGGAAGAGATAAGGAAGCACAGAGGCTGGAGCGTGAAGGAGCTGAGTGAAGAACTGCTCCGCCGTAGGAAAGTGCTGGAGTTCATGGTGAGTCATAATATAAGGGATTTTAGAAAAGTTAGTAATATAATCCACACGTATCAGAACAAGCCTGCTAAAATATTGAAGGAAATAGGGTGGGAGAATGTTTAAGAAGGCAAATTCTCTTACTTATTTAGGATACAAACTGTTCGCGAAGGATATAGAGAAGAACAAGCACAAATATTACGAATTGGATAGAAATCTGAAAAAAGCGATGATTTCAATGCCCCCCGAGATGTATGTGGCAACTGCAAGAATGTTCTCTTTCCTCTTTGGAGTTTCTGGAGCTATACTTGGACTTATAATAGCCTATCTGATAGTGAACTTTATAGGAATTCCACCACTCTTTACGATAGGGATTCCAGAACCCTATGCGACATATTGGATGTTTTATAGAACATTTGTCTATGTAGGGATTTTGTCCATTCTTATAACTCTCGGATTATACTATTTAGGGAATTTAATATTTGCAATTTATCCATCTACAGTCATCAGCGATAGAAAAAACAAAATTGACCGAACTCTGCCCCATGCAATTACCTTCATGCTATCGCTGAGCAGAGGTGGCATGAATTTAGTGCAGATTCTCAAGGCACTTGCAGACAACCACGAAGTTTACGGAGAAGTTTCAAAGGAAGCTTCGAGAATTCTCTGGGAAATAGAGGGGTTGGGAAAGGATTTAAGAACTGCACTCGCAAATGCAATCGAAGTTTCGCCATCTACAAACTTCAGGGATTTTCTCCATGGTCTGATTACTATAATAGACAGTGGCGGAGATATCACAAAGTATTTTGAAGAAAGAGCAGATTTCTACTTTGAAAAGGCCAGACAAGACCAGAAGAGCTTCATAGAATTCTTAGCCCTGATGGCTGAAACCTATGTCACCGCACTCGTTGCCGGTCCGCTCTTTTTGATAATAATTCAGTCAGTCATGTCAGTGATGGGAAGCGCGAACGATGTTGCAATTTTCGCAATAATCTACTTAGTAATCCCGATTGGTTCATTCATGTTTGCAGTAATCATCAAACTAATGACACCATCTTCGGGTGAAAAGGTTCCACAGCTTCGTGAAAGATACATTTACATACCAAAAGCAAAGGATTTGGATATAGAGAAGAGTAAAGACATCCAGAGAAAGGTGAAAACAAGACAATTGATGAAAAAACTCAAGAATCCGATCGCGCTTTTGCGTGAAAATCCGCTTTATACATTTGCTATCTCAATACCGGTAGCTCTAATATTCATAGCATATGGACTACTCACCACACCCTACATAGCTGGGATGGATCCAAAATACTGGTTCTTCAATATAGATGATTATATATTTATTGCAATGATAATAGTGCTTACACCCTTTGTCATATTCTATGAATGGAGCAGAAGAGGGGTCAGAATTTTCATGAGACTTACCCCTATTTTCCTGAACAAATTGGCCTCTGCCAATGAGAGCGGGATGTCAATTTATAGAGCAATTACGATGCTTGCAAAGACAGATACAAGCCCATTGAAGAAAGAAATAAGAAAAATAAAGGCTAATCTTGAATGGGGTGTCAGTCTTGGTGATGCCCTAATAAGATTCGCCAATAGGCTCAGGATATTTGAGGTGTCCAGAACAATTGCTTTACTAAACGAAGCACTGAAATCAAGCGGGAATGTAACGGAAGTTCTAACTACCTCAGCAAAAGACGCGAGTGCAGCAGAACTGCTCCGAAGAGAAAGAGCGACGAGCATGTTCACTTACGTCGTCATAATCTATATTGCATTCTTTGTCTTTATTGGAATCGTCTACATAATTGCCTCAACTTTCCTTTCAACACTCGCTCAGGCAGCTGCACAGGTTCAGGCATCAGGAGGTTCGCAATTCTCAATCCTTAAAAATATCGATGTTGTAACTTACAGAAACGTTTTCATGCACGCAGCAATATTCCAGGGACTTTTTGGTGGCCTTGTAGCAGGAGTAATGGGTGAAGGAAGCATTTCCGCTGGAATGAAACACTCTCTGATAATGGTGCTGATCGCATACGTTGGATTTAGCGTAATGTTTGGATATCAGGTTATTTGATTTTTATTTTTTGTTGCTCATTGTATTGTAGATTATTGTAGAAAAAGATTTTATCGGAAAAGTCTTTATTCGGAAAAAGAAAGCCAAAGAAAGCTTCGAATACCCTTACTTGTGGTTGCCAGTGGAATTTTCCGAGCTTATCGGTTGCAAAGCTGAGATTTATAGAGTTGAAGGGTGGTTTTTCATCAAGGTAGTTGCCAACTCCACACATGGGAAGGAAGCCAAGCGGTAGAGTTAACTTCTTACTCCGTGTGGATAAAAATCTTCTCTCAGAGTTGCGAGAGATTTCTAAAGTTCAAAGTGTCTCCATTTCGGATTTAATCGAGCGGAAAATACTCGAATTGGTAAAAGAGTTTGATACTAAGAAAGGCAAATCTCATATGAGAAATTTTTTCGCATATGAGATATCCAACGAAAATAAAACTCCAAACTCTCCAAACCGAAAATCAAGCCATTCAAAAAATCGAGAATTTAACTACGATCTTTATGAAGTCTCAGATTATCGCAAGAAATGGACTCGCCGGGATTTGAACCCGGGGCCTCCGCCTCGCAAAATCATTTTTGAAAAAACAGGCTCAGAACCCGTTCTATTTTCGTTTTTGAGCTTTTACAAACAATATGAAGGCAGTTTTATAAAGTGGCTTCAAAATAGAGTAAAATCCGGGAAAATAATGGAAAGCACCGCTAAAGACTACATTTCCGCAATAAAGAAATACTCTGGAGACTTAGAAGATGTTTCAACTCCGAATGATCTTGAAGAGATTCTCCTCGAAGCCAATGGAGACAAAATCCACAAGGGATTGAGAAACTTCTTCAACTTCCTTGAGGAGCAGGATGTGGACTTCATCGGAGAATTTCCGTTGAGCAAGTGGAGAAAGAAATGCAAAATCCCAAAATTCGGAGTAAAAGAAGTCTACATAACCGATGAAGAACTCAGAAAAGCTTATTCTGAAATCAAGAGAGAAGAAATAAAACTGATCTTCAAGTTAATGGTTTTCTCTGGAGTAAGGCTAAAGCACATAATAAGAACTCTTAACTCCTTCAATTCCGATGATGTTGTGGTTGTAAACGAGAAAGTCAAGAGATGCTCGGCTTATCGCTCCTCAAGAGGAAGAAAAAAGTCTTACTGGATATATTCTCCCACCATCGTGGAATTCAAAAAGCTTGATATCCACTACGATGTTGCAAGGGATGAAACACAGCTCGGAAGAGTTTCCGCAAGCACAATCCGAAAATGGAACTTCAACTTCCTGATCATGAATGGAGTTCCCGAAAGTGTTGCGGACTTCATTCAGGGAAGAGCCTCCATAACCGTTGGATCCGCTCATTATCTCGCTAAGACCGTTCAAGCGGATAACTGGTATTCTAAGGTTGTGGATGGATTGATCAACACTCTTGAACCGAAAAGCCATTAGGATTTTTATCGGATCTTTTATTTTAAGCTATAATCCACATCTCCGCAGAAAAACGATTAGAGAATATTCATGCAAAGTAGCACCACATTATGGAGCTCAATATAAAGCCCTTTTCTATCCCAATTTTGCCAAAAACTGATTTAGAGAGCTGTTCCAATTATAATGTGAATAAAGCTGTGGAATAATTCACACTAACCTTTCAGATTATATATTACAGTCTGCTCATTTTACCCTTCGTTTTACCCTTGTTCATAGGTCTGTGAACATGTTGAACGATTTTTTGCGTTATCTTACTGTTGAACCTCTGAATGTGTAAGATAACAGTTTTGACCCAAAAACGTTATCATACAGCCATAAGTTAATATAATAAGTTAATATAAGGTGTTTAATAAGGTGTTGGATAAACAGAAATAATATGTTTAAGGAAGCTTGATCAAAATCTCATCCGCGAGCTTCTCCTGAGTGTAGTTGAGGATCATATCGAGCTTACTATGGCGAGTTATCTTCGCTATGATTTGCGGGCTTACTCCACGCTTTGCAAGGTAGCTTATGAACGCATAGCGTAAGCTGTGAGTGTTGAAATCATATCTCCGCTTTGCGAACATGATCACCGCTTCCTTGCTCGGGATTTCCACAATGTGGTTGGCTTTGATCTGCTCGGGGATTATCATCTTCCTGAACTCCTCTTTCCCTCGCTTCTTCCTGACTTTAACCGCAAGCTCTCGCTCTCCTGTGGACTTGAATAGGCTTATCGCCTCTATGGCTTCCGAAATTCTTGAGCCATTGCGGAGCTGAGTTATGAGAATTGCGAGCTTCGTCTTCCTTCGCAAATTCTCCTCTTCCTGATAATCCCTCAGGAGCTTTTTTAAAGTTTTTTCGAAATCAAGCCCTTGATCCCATGTCATACGCTCTTAACTTTTTTATAAATCTTTAATGCAATTTTCGCAAGTTCCAAAGCATTAAGATCGTCGTCTCTCACAGTTATCATCAAGCCATTCCCGTCTTTTCCCCAATTATAATCGATTTCAACCATTTTAACCCTCTTGGTTTCTTCAAACTCTTCTACTTCTCCTTCTTCCTCCATCCTTCTCACCACTTCGTGGACAGAAACGAGAACAGATCCTCGCTTGATGCGGATGGACTATGAGATCCCACATATAGCAATAGACTTCAGTCTTACCCTTAAAGTTGTCATCGGTTTTGATCAGCTTTCCATCGATGCAATCAAGACAGCTCGGCTTTCTCTTTCTTTCCACATGCTTTGACTTCTTTCTGATTGTGATTGCGATCTGAGTATTTTGATCCTTCTTTGGCTCCTCTATCCTGATCTTCGGCTTTGGCTTGAACTTTTGAAGGTAGTTCATAGAATCAACCGATCATCAATTTTCTCGGCATCCTTCACGCAGTAAATCGAATATCGGAACTCTATCCGATACTTGCAATCTCCAAGACCATTACAGATGTAGCAGTCATATTCAGAAACTTTCTTCCCAAGACCAAGATCGATTAGCGTATTCCTCATAGGCTCCTCTTCACTTTCTCGATCTCCACATCCTGATTTGAGAGCTCATCCTCGATTTCTTCGAGTTTTTTGATGATAGTTTTGAGGAGTTCCTTGAGTGTGGAATGATCCTCGTTTTCTTCAAACTCAAGAAGGAGCTTTCTCAGTTTGTTCATGGTTCATCACCTGATAAAATGGGAAAATGGTTCATGCATTCCCCCGCTTCTGATGCATTTTCCACGTGGAATCAATGTTCAGAAATGGGTTCACGTGAAGTGTATAACCATATACTTTTATACCATCTATGACATGCTTAACATCGCTCATGTGGATTCACCCGCTCCTGATGCATTCTCCATATTGGATCCATGTTCAGATATGGGTTCACTTGAAGTTCGAATTTTTGGACGGGCATTCGCTTTTCTGGAAGCCCTTCTCCTTAACCAAGGAGCATCTTTCTTGAAGTCCTTCCAAACTTCAATGAGGTCTTCAAAATCCTTAATATACATCCCAATAATCACAGAACCGAAGTCGAGTTCGAGAGTTTCCGCTTGAACACACATTTTCTTCATCGTATTTGTGATAAAAACCTTTAGCTGAGTCTCTTTTCCGTTGATCACAACATTAGCCAACAATTTCATCACCTTCCTTCTCCTTAAGCTCTCTTGTCCACAAGGCTCCGACTTCTTTCCACGCTTCGCCTTCCTTCACGAAGATTCTGAAAGAAGGTTGCTTATCGTTCTCTCTGCCTTCGTTCTTGAAGATGCAGATCTCTCTCCTTCCCAAAATCCCAAACTCAACATAGCCCGAGAGATACTTTCGGGCTTTTTCCTTAGCCTTTTTCTCACCTTCTCCCATTCAAACCACCTCCAACCAGTTTTTTCCTCTCCTGTGAGAGAGGAGCTTGAATGAATGTGGAATAAACCCAATTCCCGAACTCTTCCACACTGCCTTGAAAGACTGGAAGCAATTGATCAGCGGAAACAAATGGAGAGCTTTTAACGATCTGATTCGTATCATAGCGGAATAGTTTCACGTGATCGCTTTCCTTCTCGATTATGAGGAGAGGAACATCAAGACATTTCGCAATCTTCTTCAAAATAACGCATTGATAGCCTCTAACTCTCAGAACTCCATCGTGAGAACTTTTCTCCTCGAAAATCGCAACTATGCGGTTTCCGACTTCGAGGATCGCATCCACATTGGTGATAACGACAGGAAGCTTCTCAGCCCGATAAGGAGCCAAAGCCTTCCACAACGCAGTTTCTATGAATTCGCCACAATGTGGACACTTCATAACAGATCCTCCAGTTTGCAATCAGGTCTTTCCACAAGATCGGCAGGAGTGAGTCCATGCTTTTCAAGAAAACCACGATACTTTGCCATCGCAATCTTTCGAGCGATCTTGATCTTCTCCTTGGGATGAATGTTCCTATTCCTGAGCTGAGCCATCGCTTTGTGGTATTCTTCTCTGAAAAGCTCCTCGGCTTTCTCCTTTATCGTTTTCAAAGAATCTCTTTTGAAATAATCGGGATTTAATGTTATTATGTATCCAGTTTCTTTAAAAGGAGAATCTTCGTTGCAGTGAGCGACTCGATGCCCTTCTCCTTGTCCGTGATAATGCCTTCTTCTGCAATATTCACAGTAAAAAGACCACTGGACTCCATTTGGTTCTTCTTCAGCTAAGATTACTGGAAACCCATTTTCATAACCTAAAATTGTGGTTTTTGGCTTCATATCCTCACACCACCACAGCTTACTGATACAAAATTGAGAAGATGCGTAAATCCCGCTATTGGAGTGAAGATAACTGCCCTCTTTGCCCTTGTGGTTGCAGTGTAGTAAAGCCTCAACTCCGAATCTACACCGTATTTCAAAACCTCATCCCTTATCGTGGGAGTGAGTGCGTCCGCAACAAAGCAATAATCGCACTCCCTCCCCTTACTCGCATGCATTGTGTCCACGTAAAGGTTCATCGAGCGTGGAGTGATCGGTTCCCTGGCTTTGATTGCGATTTCATAGATTCTCCTGTTCATCGTTTCTGGATCTATCTGATCCACACCGAATTTGCCAAAGAAGTCAAGCGGGAAAATTCCTCTCTTCAAATTGTTCTTTATGGCTTCCTTCTGTTGTTCTGTGAAAATCGGATTAAGATGGTCAAGAAGCCACTCCGCTTCAGCGGTATCAAGAGCATCTTTCTTCGTTTTCAGCTTCGCAAAGACATTCCAAGCGGTGGTAAGTTCTTTATCCCACAGTGATTCGCCTTTCAACTTTCTGAATGGATAGGCTAAATCATACAGAATTTCTTCGACCGCTCTCACCATTCTGTTTGTTCTTAACAGCAGGAAAACCGTTTCATTCCTGTTCTTTACTTTCTCCGCCAAGGATATTGCATTTCTCACCAGAATCTCGAAATTCCATGGCTCAGTGAAAATAACCTTCCCACCGTTGTATGCTGGAACGATTTCCTTGTGTATTCTTTGCTTAACTCCATTGATGAGTTTCATGGCAAAATTGAGAACTTCCGAAGGAACTCTCCAAGACTTGCTTAGTATTATCACTTCATCAGCTTTCAGCTCGAGCAAGAATTCAGCCCTGCAACCACGCCATGCATGGATACACTGATCATCATCCCCATAAACAAATGCGTATGGGATTTTCTCAATCCAGTGGGAAATTATTCCGTATTCAAGCGGAGTGAGATCTTGGAATTCATCGATGAAAATCGCTTTAACTGGTGGAATAAGTTTATTATTGAAAACAACAATAAGCATGTCTTCATAATCGATGATTCCGTTCTTTTCCTTGAACTTTAACCACTCAGCGACAATCCAAAACAAATTTTCATCTTCGATCTTTTCAACGCATTTCCAGACATCACGATAAAGCGAATAATAGCATCCCACAGTTCTGGAATACTGAGCTATTGCCCGATTTCCAAGGGCTTCACTCGCAACCTGATCGGGCTCATAAGGAACTCCAATTTGCTTGAAAAACTTCATTAGCCAACCTTCAACAAAGAATGGGTTGGTAAACGTCTTTCTTGCTCTCTTCTCGAAATTATCATCCCATTCTATCCCGAGTTTTAGACAGACGCCATGAAGCGTGGAGAAATAAGGAGTGATTTTTGATCTTCTAACGAATCCAGTCTTATTGGCAATTTCTTCCACAGCCGAGTTCGAGAAGCTTATAACACAAACATCCTTCGTTTCGAGACCTTCTTTTTTGATTAAGTTGCCCAGATCCTGGATAAGCTTCGTGGTTTTCCCGGTTCCAGGAGCACCAAAGACCTTTACGATCATTGAGCATCACCACCAAGTGAGAAGTCCAGTGGAGAATCATTCTGCTCTGGAGCTTGATTTTCCAGTTTATCCGTTATTATCTGCTCGAGTTTGTCCGAAATTTCCTCACTCTCTTTCAGAATTTCGTTGGGATCCCAATCGATGCCAAAGAAGAACTTAACGAACTCTCTGGTCTTCCCAAGATCAAAAATCCAAAAAGTGTAGAATTTTTTCTTTATTTTTCTGGTCTCAACCCCTCTGAGAATATGTCTGAGCAAAACTCTCAGCTTTCTGTAGCTCGAATCAATTCCAAGATCTTCCAGTTTTTCTTTTAATGTTCTGTTTAAGACCACCATGCTGTCGTTCTCAAGAAAACCCACGAGGGGATGAGAGATGAGCGTGGTATCTTCCTTCACTTTCTCGAAAGGATGCAGTCTCAGGTTTATCAAAACTTCAAGTGCATTTCTTAAAACCACGTATTCCTCACTCAGTGGCTCCTCAAACGATTTAGCGTTCTTTAACCAGTTGAGAACAATTGATTCCAGAAGAGAGACATGAACTGAATCTGGAAATATGGAAAAAACCCGAGCATAAATTTCCGCTATTAATCTCTCGTTTGGTTCAAACGCAAGAGACCCATCTTTGTTCCTCTTAATCTTCCACAGTTTAGCCTTATCGATCTCAAAAAGATTCCCTTTGATTTTGACAAGAAGCTTTCCTTCCTTAGAGAGATCCAAAACCTCCTCAGTATAAGCTAAGAGAGCTGAAAATCCCGATTTAAGTGGACATGCATCCACACAAGCACCAAGAGATTGTGCAAAAGAACAGAAACCCGCATTACTATTCTTAGCCCACTGAATTATGCTAATTAATGTCGCTCCATCAATGCTTATATTATAGTGGTGTATAGCTTCTGAAACCACGTCCGTGGGGGTCTCTTGTTTTATTTGCTAATAGTAAGAATCTAAGTGCATCTGTGGGTTCTTTTTTGAGAAGGAGCTCAAAGCATGGATAGTTTTCAAAAGGTGAGGGATGTTGGACAAGTGAGAGGAGTGAAGCATCTCGATTTCGAAAATTGCATTTTTCGTTTTCGAAATCTCTCACTTGCGTTACTTGTCTAACTTCCCCCTCCTTTTTTATTTGTATCCCTTTAGTGGCTCTATTCTCGGAGAGAAGCCCATAGCTTTTCAATTTTTCAATAATGACCCTTTTCTCTTCATCTGTTATGAACGCGGTATTTTGTGCCTCTCTCCTGGCTAATTCCTCACAGTCTACAATGTTTAAAAGCATTGCGGAGAGTGATAGCCATCTACCACCAACGTTGTGGCGGAAGCAATACCATGAGGAGCCATCCTCTGAGATTGCAAAGTTTCTTCCAGTGTGCTCACTCCCATGTGTGGGATGCTCTCCTTGGAGACTATTATCTCCCACTCCTTTGTGGAGTTTTCCTAAAGCCTCGGGTTTAAGAGCCTTCAAAACTTCAATGCATGAGATCTCCGAGCTTTCCCCGCTTCTTTCTGCCGTCTCAACAAGTGTTTTATTTACTCCCAAAAGCTCCGCATAGAAACGATTGAGAAACTCATCGTTCTGCCTAATCTCCTTTGGTGTGGACTCAATCCACCAGCCTGTGATAGTCAGAAACCTCTTTTCCTTGTAAATCTCCACTTTAAGATCATCGTTCCTGATGTTCCGTGGAATCGAGCCTTTAAGCCAAATTCTAACTCCCTTTCCAGAAGGAGTTATCTCTGCATAGCTATTTGCCTCTTGTAGTATTCTTTCAACCCATGGATTCAGCTTTCCATCCTCGATGCAGTCGTCAATATCTATCGCCACAAGGTTAAGCTCTGGAGCGAGAACGAAGCCGATTCCGATGTTTAGCTTCCTTGCATAGCCCAACGCTTCGAGAAAGCTCACGTGAGTTTTTGGATCGGTATAACTGCATCCTATCGGTCTCCCTTCCTGCGTGGTTTTCAGCTCTCCATTGCTTAGCCATGGAGCGACTGGGATCTTATCGAGCTTTCCGTTTGCCATGTAAGGAGCCCAGCAGATCCAGTGTGGGATTTTCTTTAGCTCCTCGGGAATGTTCTCCTCTCTGATCTCCGTGGGATTCATGGCTCATCATCTCCATCGATTTTTACAGGATCCAGGACGATCTTGCCACTTTCAACGTAAACCGCAAATCTATAACCGTGGAATAGCCTCCTGAATAGGCTCGGAACGTAGATCTTTCCATGGTTGTCGAACTTGTAGAGTTTTGGCTCAGAATCGAAAGCTTTTTCAGCTCTTCGCTCCTTGATTTTACCAGAAATCAAACGTCTTTCGGTTTGTTTGGTTGTTGTCGTGGTGGACGTCATTTTTAACTCACCTCCTGAGAAGAAGGGTTATCGGATTCAGTTGTGATTTTGAAATTTTGCTCTTTTAATGGTGAAATTAAAAGTCCGTTATTAGAAATTCGTATTTCTGCAAACTCGTTAAAGTATTTTTCGACTTCTCTTGGGATTCTGATTACTTTTTCTATTTTCCCCGATCCAGACCTCATTTTTCGAACTTTAAATATCCAAACAGCTTCCATCTTAAACTCACCTTTGTCGTTTTTTGTATCATACCTTAAGATAAGATACGTTAGAAGAGTATATATATCTTTCGGTCTGAATTATGATATGGGTGAAGATCCACAATATATAAAAGGAAAAATATTAAGGGCAATTCAAGGAGGAAAGAAACATTTCAAAGAAATTCTGGATGAAACAAAATTCTCAGCAAACACAATAACGAAATACACGAGAGAGCTTGAGAGAGATGGTTTAATTATTATCGAATTCGACCGAAATATTATGAAACTGGTCTACAAACTCAACAAAGCTAAGACGGACGAGATCAACAAACTCATTGAAGCTTATCTTAAATCCGAAGAAGAGCAACTTGAAAAAAGTTTTATAGCTCTTGCAAAGTCTGATCCAGAAAAAGCCCGAAATGTGATAAAAAGATTGCAGTCTTTCCTTGGGAAAGA
Source organism: Archaeoglobaceae archaeon (assembly GCA_038734275.1). NCBI lineage: Archaea > Methanobacteriati > Methanobacteriota > Archaeoglobi > Archaeoglobales > Archaeoglobaceae > Archaeoglobaceae archaeon. The sequence goes on along the minus strand of JAVYOO010000008.1, from coordinate 81,505 downwards.
AATTTTCGAAGATGAGGATTCTGGAAAGTAAAAAGTCAATTAAGGGAACGAAAGTCATTTATGAGATTTCCACAAACGAAGGTAATTTAAAAATCGAATTTTATCCGAACGAAAGGCTCGAAACCCTTTGTGAAATCAATCCTGTGGAAAGAAAAGGTTATTATCATCCTGAATTTGTTTCGCTTGAAGACAGCTATCCATTCCTTCATGAAATCTACCATTTAGATGAGAGATTTGTTATCGAAATCCAGACTTTAAACGATTTGCAATCTCTCCTCGATTTGAGGATCCACAAAATCAGAAGAAGAAAAGAGGAGGATCGAATTGTCTTCAGCTCAACTGGAAGATTTGGTTCGATTATCAACGCTCAGCATCTCCAGAATCTAATCGAAGATTTGTTCATAGATTATTTCTTGGTTAAAAGCGGAATTTCTACCTCGGAGGAGATCAGAAAAATCAGAGAATCGGGAATGGTCGATCCACCAAAGATCGGTCGTGGAATATTTTCTGTAGCCATAGCGGATGTTTTTGGATTCTTTTCGAGAGTTTATGAAAGGAAAGTCCTCGAAAAACCACTTATTTTGAATTTTTCAGGTGTTTCCTCGGAAATACTTGAAGAAGTTGAGGAGAGATTAATAAGAGTCATTGATGAGAGGATAAAAGGAGCCGATAACCTCGACGAGCTGGATAAATTGGTTTCTGCTCTTTTTAATCTAAGCTTAGGTTATTTTTCCCTATTCTCCTTCATTGATGGTGCTCCTCTGAACCGAGACTTTTTCACTTTACACCTTGGATAATTCCACAAAACTTAAGTTTGAGTTGCCAACTATGTCTTTATGGAACTTGTGGGAAAAGTCGTTATTCGAAAAAAGAAAGCTAAAGAGGGCTTCGAATACCCTTATTTGCGGTTGCCAGTGGAATTTTCCGAACTAATAGGACGTGAAGCGGAGATTTACCGTGATAAAGAGTGGTTTTTCATACACATAGTTGCCAACCGAGTTGCCAACCCATATGAGATATCCAACGAGAATAAAATTCCAGAGCCTCCAAAACGAAAATCAATCCATTCAAAAAATCGAGAATTTAACTACGATATTTATGAAGTCTCAGATTACCACAAGAAATGGACTCGTCGGGATTTGAACCCGAGGCCTCCGCCTCGCAAAGGCGGCGCTCTACCGCTGAGCTACGAGCCCGTGGTTAATTTGGATTCTTGAAGATAAAGTTTACGCTTTCATTGAAACGCCACAAATTTTCACTTTAAGGCTGACGATATTATGTCCGCGATTTTTTCGGGAGAAAGTCTATTCGTGTTTATTATTAGATCGTAGATTCTCCAGTCATCGAGGTCTATACTATAGAATTTCTGATACCTTCTCCTTTCGATCTCTTCTCTTAACTTTGTCTCTCTTTTAACCGTTGAGAAATCCTTACTCTCCCGCTTTGCAATCCTACTGTATCTCACTTCAGGATCTGCAAAGAGGTAAACTCTAAGATCTGCATCTTTTATCATCCAGCCCGACAATCTTCCCTCAACAATTGCATCTCTCTCCTTTTCAGCCATCTCTTTTTGAAGTCTGTCAATTAAAACGTCGATCTCAGGATTTGATTCGGCAAATTTACTAAAATCCTCGATGCTCATCCCCTTTTCAAATGCCAAATTTCTGAATATCTCTCCTGCAGATATTAGTTTTATTTTAAGCTTTTCACTCAAAATTTTTGCAACCGTAGTTTTTCCACTCCCCGGAGGTCCAGAAATCGTTATCTTCACACGCCCACCTTCATAAGCTTCTTAATCATCTGACTGATTGTTATCGAACAGAGCATATACCAAAGAATCCACCACGGAAATATACCTATCATCTCGCCAACATGGATCGAACCCCAGAATGGAGTCGTAACGTAAAAGAGAGAATTATCCAAGCTGTTAAAAATTTCGGTTGTGGTGCCAAACTTTACATTCTGATAACTCAGATAAGCTTTTTCCCACAACCATGCCCAGATTGGGATTGAGACAAGAAAAGTATATGACATTGGCTTGAATTGCATGCTCATAAGTTCACTCTGGAGCATCTTCATCTCATCGCTTTTCTTCTCCAATTGCTTTAATTTGAACTGATTTTTCTGTTTTACTGCCTCTAAATACTCCTTCTGATATTCAGATATCTTAGTCTGGAGTTCTTTTAGTCTTTTGTAGTTAACGGTGTATTTCTGGATGAGATTTGAGTATAGGCCTGTTAGGATCGCCATAATTAAGACCGTTACGTAGAACTTAAAGCCGGATAGCGGAAATAAAACCCTTTCGACGATTAAAGCCAATGCCACTCTGAATTCATAGCTAAAAATAAGTCCAAAAAAGATTAAAAACCCGAGAATTGCTACCAGTCTCGAAATAAATCTTTTCATCACTCCTCCCCAAGGACTCTACGTAGTATTGGATGCATCTCGGTTATCTGCTGCCTTGCAAGATCCTCGTAGAACCGATATGCAATACTAACAGCCAGTAGTAGCCCTGTTCCGCTAACATTTCCTATGGTCCCAAGCATGTTTGATACAAGAGTCAGAATTCCAATTAATGCACCACCAATTATGGTTACTTTTGGAATGTATCTCTCGAAGAGCTTTTCCAGCACAACAGGAGACTTCCTAAAGCCGGGAATCTGCATTCCCGATCTCGCTATCTGATTTGCTACTGTTTTTGCATCCATTCCCGTAGTCTGAACCCAAAATACCGCAAATATTATGCCTCCCGCGATGAGAATTAGCGCGTCAATCAGAAGATGCAGATAAATCGCCCAGTCAGGAATTGCTGCGAAAGCTGCCCCCCTACTTCTCACAAGCTCTGGAACCCAGTCGTAGGGGCTGTTTATTGGAGACAAATAGAACATCAGCCCACTTACAGGATGTCCATCAACGAACTCGCCAAGGACTGTAATTCCCCTCGCATGCAAAATTTGTCCGATCATAATCAAATTTGCCTGCAAAGCACGAACGAAGATCATTGGTAAAACGCTCGCATAGATTAGCTTTATTGGAAATCTTCCTCTTGCACCTCTAACCATTGCGTGGGCTATAGGTATTTCAACCCTTGTTCCCTCGAAGAAAACAACCAAGAGAATTATAACTGCTGTCGTGACAAGGGCGAGTATCCCTCCTTCAAGTAAAAGCATTATAATTCCGCTACCGCTCAATAACTGTTCGAGAGAATAATTTTGGGCAAAGTAAATCCATCTTGGAATTATTCCCGCTGGCAAAACACTCCCAGGGGGAACAATCCAGTTAAATAAACCAACTACTATCGCCTGTGCAATTCCAGCGAGGATGAAAAGGCTTACACCACTCCCAATTCCCCACTTCGATACAACTTCGTCCATGTAAACAATCAAAACGCCACCAATGAACAACTGGATGAAGATCAAGGACGCTATGAAGCTTGGTGACACTCCAAGTTTTTCAGCTAAATCTAAATCGGGTAGCAGTAGCCCCGCCCATATCTGTGGAAGAGCTTCAACTGCAATCATTATAAAAACTAAAAAACGCTGAAACTCTTGATAGGCAGCTCTATCATCCGGATTCGTAAGGTCGAGCTTTATTATCCCCGCCCCAACCAACAACTGCAAAATGATCGAAGCAGTTACAATGGGGCCAATCCCAAGAGCTAAAATAGACCCCGTAGCTCCTGCGAACAGTGCTCTGTATGCCTGAAAAATGTCTATGGAATCTTTGGAAAGGCCAAAAACAGGAACATTACAAAGAATGAAATATAATAGCAGAATGACTGAAGTCCACATGAATTTCTGTCTAAAATGCACGTGTCCTTTTGGCCTTTCTACACTCGGTATTCTCTCCAAATAAGGCTTAAGGCTCCTGATCAGGGAGTCCATTCTACACTACCCCGCCGCCTACAGCCTTTAGCTTCTCCAATGCCTTTGGAGTTGCAAATTCTACCTTCACATCTATCGGCTTTTTAACTTCTCCTGCGCCAAGGATTTTGGAATAGCCAAGAACACCGAGATCAATGTAAAACTTATCTCCTTTTTTCTCCGCCAATCCCAATGCAACCAATTTTTCTATTATCTTTGAAAGATCACCAACATTTAACTCTGGGCGAGAGTAAAGGAATTTATATGTCCCCTCATCGAGTTTTCCTTGCTCCCTGAGCGTTCTAAGAGTCTCTTTAACTTTCCTTTCTTGGCTTATTTCCTTTACAACTGCGCTTGGCCTCGTAAAACCATGCTTTCCAAACTCGTAAAGACCAAGTCTTTCGAGTTTAAGAAACTTGAGATACTTGTGCTTGTGAACCCCAGCGTTACCTCTTCCTCCTCTGTGTCCTGCTCCTCTTCTTTTCTTGTGACTCCCTCCTCCACACGTTCGAGAACCTCTGAATTTCTTAACCTTTAACTTTGGCATATTATTCACCTCATTCTATAAAGTAAGTCTTTTATATCTTTGTGGTACCCGAGATCTCCTCTTGGATAGTGCCATTTTATATTTTTCAGCCCCTTTCTCGGAGGATGCAATCTAAAAACTGGCTTTAGCCCGGGAATGTCTGATAACTTTGCTTTTCCCTCAACAACAGCTTTTGCAAATTCTTCTATACCCGAGTATCCTGTTTTTTCTTTAACATATTCATCAGTCAAACGTTTGTTTCCCTCAAGTCTTCCACGGCTTCTTAAAAGCAAGGCCAAGATTTCATGATCGATCTCACCAAATGCTACGTAGTCTTTCACTACCTGAAGCATTCCGCGATAGGAAGGCGTATCTGGGATTATAACGCAATTATATCTTCTGTGAAGTCTCAATAGTCTAAGGGTTTCACTAATTTTCTTATGAACGTCTACTGTCCCTCTTAGCCTAACGACTGCTAGCATAATTCCACCTCTTAACAAGACAAGTTTTCTTTAGAGCATCAAAAGTTGCCATGGCAAAGTTCAAAGTGGTTCTCGTCTCTCCAGAGGTTATTGACCATACGTCTTTAACACCTGCAAGCTCTATAACCCTCTTAGCCACGTCTGCAGCAACAACTCCGAGACCCTTGGGCCCAGGGATCAGAGTAACCTTTACACTCCCACACTCTCCAGAAACCCTAAAGGGAACTGAATGAGCGGTTCCACATCCACATTCCCAAGAACCACATCCTCTCATTACTCCGAAAATGTTTATCTTGGCATTTTCTATTGCTTTTTGGATTGCTGGTGCTACCTGGGATGCTTTGCCTGTTCCTATGCCAACATAGCCGTTTCTGTTACCTACAACTGCAGTTACTCTAAACTTCGTCCTTCGTCCGCTGTCCGTAACTCTTTGAACCATCGAAATCTCGAGAATGTCCTCTTCGAGATCTGGAAGCAGGACATCAACGATTTCTGGCTCCTTTATTGGCAGACCACTCGAAAGTGCATCCTCCATTGTTTTTATCTTCCCTTCAGCTACAAGCTTACCCAGTCTGGTTTTAGGAATCCATTCGGTCATTCTACCACCATTATCTTCTTCTTTACTTCCTCAAAATGAGCAGGTAATTCTGAAGGGCTTAAACCACGCCTCTCGTATTCGCCAAATCTTTCCGGGCTCATTTCATAGAGTTTTGCGATGTGTTCTCCTCGAATCCTTGATTCGTCGGGCAAAATCTCCTCATCGTGTGGAATTTCAAGCCCCGCGTCAACTGCACCCTTCAAAGCTGCAAAAACTCTTGCACCTTTAATGGGTGATCTTAAACCGATGTCCAAGATAGCTTCCTTTATTCCAGCCTCTAATGCTTTTTTCCCTGCAAGCAAGCCAGTCAAATATGCTGCAGGTGTGTTGTTAAGATCTCCTTTCCAGCCGTATTCTCTAAGCTTTTCTGAAGTAACACAAACCAAGACTTTATCTCCATCCGGGCTATAACTTATGAATTGAGCTATTACCCTCTGATTTGTGATCCTTACAACGAATCTGACTTTCTTCGACATCAAAAGCTTTAATCTCCTTCTGTAATTTGTAAGTCCCTCTCTTCTTCTCCTCAACGGAACCTTGAATCTCGGTCCCCTCGCCATTTTCTCACCTTTTTATTTCCTCCACATATGCATTGAGATGTGCAACACTCCTAAATTCACCGCCTTTAGCCTTTCTGTAGAGCAATCTATACGTCTTTTTGTCAATTTGCCCGTTTCTCTTTAATTCTTTTAGTCTTCTTCTTATCGCTCGTATCCTAATAATCCAAAGTCTCTTTCTGGGCATTCTTGCAGTCTTCTTTCCCTTTCTACTTCCATAGCCAGATCTCCTGCCCTTTCTTTTCTTGAGTCTCAATTGGTTTATTCTTGCTCTGCAGATACCTTTAACTGCCTTCTTTTTTATAACTCCTTTTTCTATAAGTTCTCTTATGTCCTCTTTCGTGGAAGCAGTGGATATCTCTTCAAGCGCATCAGGATCGAACCAGATCCTGTGCTGACCACACTTGAGCACTTCTGCTGCAAGTCTTCTTTGAATTTTCAGATTCATAACATCACCTTGAGGGATTTAGTATTTTCAATCCCATTTCATTTGCCTTTTTTTCAATTTCCAGTCTTTTTCTGAGCCCTACACAACTTGCAATCCTTACTGCCTGCCTTTTTGGATCCAGTTTTTCCAGATCCTTTGGATTGTAAACAAGAACGTCCTCATAACCGCTGGGATGCAATCCACGAACCGCTGTTGGGGACTTGAATCCAACCTTTACCCTTTTTCTTCCTGACCACTTGCCACCATATTCGAGACGCATTGCATTGTCCAGGCCTCTTGGCTTCCTCCAACTTTTTCTTCTAAGCTTTAGCTTTCGATCCCAGCAGTATCTTCTGAATTCGGGTTTTCTTGATTTTAATCTCCTTCTGAGCCTTAAAAGTGCCTTCATTTGGATCACCTTATGGTTTCTTTACGATGTAAATTCCATCCTGAAATACCCTGCGGTCCTTATTACGGATTTTTGTCGCCCTTTCGAGGTTCGCCGCAGTTAGCCCACACTCCTCTATATCAACTCCCTTTACAGTTATCTCCTGACCTTTTATCTCCACTTTTGCCCTTCCCACTATCTTTGCTCTCCTTGGTGAAGTCTCTCCGAGAAAGTTTTCTATTATAACTTCATCTCCTGAAACTCTGAGTTTAACAGGAAAATGAGCATAAACAGCCTTTAATTTATACTCAAAACCTTCTTTAACTCCCTTGATGAGATTGTTAATGTGCGCAGTGTAGGTGCCAACAACTGCTCTGTATTTCGACTTGTTAACCGGGGTGTAAATCCTTATTCCATCGCTGGTCTTCTCGATAAACACATCTCTGAACTTCAGGAACTTGCTATTTTCTCCCAATGGACCTTTTGCTCTTACAATGTATCCCTTAATGGGGTCACCTTCGATCTGAATCTCAATCCCATCAGGGATCTTGATCAATGAGGAGTATTCAGTAGACATAAGCAAGTAGGACACCCCCCAAACCCATTTCTCTCGCCTCAACCTGACTCATAACCCCCTTTGTAGTTGAAACGATAAGAATTCCAAAGCCTCTGGCCGGTAGGAATCTTCTTTCATAGAATTCGTATTCAGTTGCTTTTGATGAAAATCTTGGCCTAATAGCACCGCAGTTGTTTATATTCCCGGTAAGCTCGACAACGTATTTACCTCCAACGTTTTCTTTAACAAATTCGAAGCTTTTTATGTATCCATGGTTTTTAAGAACTCTAAGAACGTTGCCTATTAGTTTAGAAGCTGGTCTTATCTCGCAGACCCTCTTTCCAACCATTTCAGCGTTTTTTATTGCAATCATCGCAGCAGATAAGGTGTCAACCGCCATAGCGATCACCAAAACTTCTTAAATCCAAGGTCCATTGCAGTCTCTCTAAAGCATTGCCTGCAGAGGTAAATGCCGTATTTTCTCACCAAGCCTCTCTTTCTGCCACATCTCTTACACTGATTAGCCCCGCGACCGAATTTTTTCGTTCTAGTTTTGGTCATTCCACTACCACCCCTAAACTTTCAAGCCATCGAATGGTGTCTTCTTTCGTTATTCTATGAGAACTACCAACTTTACTGTTCCTTATTCTTCTTTCAGCAACCCTATATCCTCTTCTCTTTAGGACGACACAAACGTCCATTCCAAAAACACCAATATCTGGATCGTATTCCACTCCGGGAAGATCTATATGCTCTGCAATGCCAAATGAAAAATTACCCGCATTTATCGATCTTTTACTTAGCTTCATTTCCTTGACCTTCAAAGCCTTCTTGAGAAATTCCATCGCTTTTTCTCCTCTTAAGGTAACCTTAAGCCCTATCTTCTCTTTCTTTCTTATTCCAAAATTCTTGATTGTCTTTTTTGCGATGGTCGTTGCGGGTTTCTGAGAAACTAAGGTTGAGAGCATTTTTTCAGCCTTCTGAAGCCTCTCACCGCTTTCGCCAACTCCTATATTTATGACTACTTTCTCAAGCAATATTTCTCTCATTGGATTTTCTTTCTTTGCAACTTCTAGCATAATTACACCCCTAAATCAATTACGGGTTTGTCACTGCCCTTTTTACCAACCACAAATACGTAGTCTTCAATCGTAGTTATCTCACCCACTGGTGTCTCTACTGTTACTAAGTTCGATCCGGAACCCCTGACAATCTTGTAGCTCTTAACTCTTCCAATTTCACCTGCATGAGTTCCACCAATGATCATTATCATTGCCCCTTCTTCAAATTTCAAGTGATCGAGAATTTGCTTTTCAGGAATTTTAAGCAGAATGCTATCTTTCGTTTTGTATTCATTTGTTCCAAGAATATTGGAGCCATCAAAGAGATTCAGCTGTATTTTTCCGCCCTTAACAACCGTCTTATTTGTGATCTTGTAGAGCTTTCTATCACTATCCTCAATTTCTTTCAAGACATACCTGCCTTTTTCGTCAAAGAGCACCCTATAGCTCTGATCAAGCTTGAGTATGCTTACAACATCAAATAATCCAACAGGGAATCTGTAGTCTCGCCTAACAACCCCATCTACAAGAACTTCACCGGCAGAAATTATCTTACGGGCCTCTCTTGCCGTATCTGCAAGTTGCAGAAGATCTCTAAGAACTACTGCAAGAGGAATTGCAGTTTTATCATGCGGCCCTGGTGATACCCTTATTACCCATTTTCCGGCCTTTCTTGGTATTTTGTAAGTTTTTGGTGCAGAAAGTCTCTTTTGATGCATCTCATCACCTCTCCAAGATCCTCTTTCTTACGTCGTCAATTTCACCAAAGCTTATGATCATCACGTTTGAAGGATGAATCGGAACCGGAACTTCTGTTCCGTTTACCTTTGTTGTCGTTACACCATCAACTATTATTCTGCAGTTTTTCATGTCAACTTCAAGCACCTTTCCCTCATGGCCGGCGAAATCACCACGCATAACCCTTACTTTGTCTCCCTTACAAACCCTTGCGGACCTCTTCTTGTATTTTTCCCTGAGCTCTTCTGAAAGTGTCGCATGTAGCAATTTATGCCTTTGATGGAGCTTCGAAGTTTTATAAATCCATCTCCTCTGTTTTCTTGGCTGCATAACCATCACACTATGGTTGTAGCAATTGTTGCTATCTTAGCAAACCTTTCTGCAGCCTCCCTGGCAACAGGGCCCCTGATTTCTGTGCCCTTGGGCTCACCTTTTTCGTTAACGAGAACAGCAGCATTGTCTTCGAATTTTATTCTATCGCCATTCGGCCTTCTGAACTCTTTTCTTTGTCTTATTATAACCGCATAGTGCACCTGTTTTCTTATTTCAGGCAGTCCTTTTTTAACGCTCACAACAACCATGTCACCTACACCAGCAGCAGGATACCTCCTTCGAACACCCTTGTAACCAATTACGGAGATTATCTGAACCTCTCTTGCACCACTGTTGTCAGCACAAACAAGCATAGCCCCAGTGGGTAAAGCTCTCGGGATTTTTGCTTTTAATGCCTTCATTTGATCACCTCTAAAATTACAAAACTTTTAGTCTTACTTATGGGTCTGCACTCGCCAATTCGAACAACATCTCCGGGCTTTGCTCTTATGCAGTCCGGATTATGAGCATGAAGTCTTGAACGCTTTCTCATATAACGTTCGTATTTCGGAACGTATTTTATAAGCTCCCTTTCAACTACAGCAGTTTTTCCGTATACTTTAATTACTTTACCACTTAAAATCTGCCCTCTTATCGGCAGAGTTCCATGAAACGGGCACCTTTCATCGTTGCAGGTTCCTTCAGGCGGTTTAACCTCTATGCCAATATTTCTCATAATACTACCCCCTTTGCTCTTTTTATTAGCATCAATCCTCTCATTATCCTCTCTTCGGGCTTAAATGCCGTAAGATCTCCTTTCACTCTCACCACTCTCTCCCCATACCACACTCTAAAGCTTCTACTCTTTTTTGCGACGATTTTTAAACCTTTTTCAGTCATAATTTTGAATGTCTTTTCAGTTTCATCCACAACTTCGCCCCTGATACCTACTTCACACCTATTTGGGCTTTCAATTACTTCCACTCTTAACCCAATCCAGTCTCTCGCAATTAGTTCTGCAAGCTTCACTTTCCGCATAGCATCTTCAACCTTGCAATGTCTCGTCTTATTTGCCTTATTCTTCCCGGATTTTTGACCGCCCCTCCACTTCTAACCAGTGTCCGAAGCTTAAGCAATTCAATTTCCAGCTCCTTCAGCTTTTTCTCCATCTCCTCTTTGCTCATTTCCCTTATTTCCCTCATTTTCATTCGAAACACCTCTTATCTCAAACTCATCCGGAAGCTTAACATCGGGAGGAATTATCCGCACAGTAACTCCGAGAACACCAAGTTTCTTTACTGCTATATCAAAACCCTTTCTGACAGCGGTGTAAGCAGGATCGCCGGTGTGAACTATGGTCCCGGCAAGGAATTTTTCTTTCCTCGCCCTCTCGCTTACGAGCTTTCCACCAATTTCAATTTCGCATCCCTTTGCTCCTGCTTCCATGATCCTGTAAAGGAACCTATATCCTGCCCTGCGGAAATACCAGCCCCTTTCAAGGGCTCTTGCAAGTAAAGAAGCCATTAACTGAGCATTGAATTCCGGTTTTTCGACTTCATCAACGCTAACCTGAGGATTATCAAGTCCAAATTCCTTTAGCTTTTCCGTGATCATCTTTATCCTCCTTCCTCCTTTTCCAATTACGATTCCCGGACGTTCCACGAAAAGAGTTACTTGAGTTCCAAGCGGTGTTCGGAGTATGTCGATTCCACCAAACCCAGCACTTTTGACCTCTTCTTTAATCCACTCCTTTACCATCATCTTTTTGACTTTGTCTTGAACGAACTTTCTCTCAACCGCCATCATCTCACCTCGGCTACAAATTCAACAGTAGTCAGCTGTTTTACTTTTGGAACCGCTCTTCCAAAAGCTCTTGGAACGTATCTCTTTATCGCTCTACCCTTCTTAGCCTGTGCATGAACAATTGTCAGCTCCTCTGGCTTCAGACCCTTATACTCTGCATTTGCCTTTAAGTTGTTTAGGACTTTAAGAATCTCTTTTGCCGTTTTCTGGGGGTACCTTCCCGCATACCAGCCGGGAATGTTTTTATGAGCGACTTTCTTCTTGTGCTTTTTCATGGGCACAGGAACCTTGAGTTCAATTACATTTTCTAAAAACTTTATCGCCTGGGGCACCTTCTTTCCCTTTAAAGCTCTGCAGATTTCCATTGCTTTTTTAAAGCTCATGGGTACTTCGTATCCCATCGCTCTAACAGCTTTTGTTTCATCTTGGGGCTGGTAGGAGTATTTTATTCTTGCCATACCCATCACTTCAGCGGAACGAACTTACTGCTTCTCGTTGCACCAACTCCAGGACCGCTGTGTTTCTCAAACCTTCTTGTCTGGGCAAATTCTCCAAGCCTATGACCGATCATTTCTGGTTTTATCTCTACCCTCACGAAATCCTTGCCGTTGTGAACAAAAACTACTTTGCCCACCATTTCTGGAAGTATTACCATGTCTCTGCAGTGTGTTCTCGCAGTCCCCTTTTTTCTAAGTTTTCTGAGTAGTATCTCCTCCTGCTCTGTAAGACCTCTCTTCAGTTTTCTCCTCTCTCTTGAAGGAATTAGCTTCATGAATTCTTCAAGCGACATTTTCTGAATCTCTTCAAATGTATAACCACGATATGCGAACTCCTTGGTTCTTACAACTTTACTCTTAAGAGCCATGAAATCACCTCCTTATTCCCGTGCGACGGGCAGCTATACTTCCAACTTTTCTCCCTGGAGGGGCATTTCTGCTCACAGTCTTTGGCCTGCCTACATGCTGATGCTTTCCACCGCCAAATGGATGATAAACTGCACACATTGCAACTCCACGCACTCTTGGCCATTTTCCAGCTTTGCTCTTCATTTTGTGGAACTTCTTACCCGCCTTGACGAATGGCTTGTCAACTCTACCACTGCCCGCAACAACACCTATAGTGGCCCTGCACATTGGATGGAACCACTTAAGTTTGCCCGAAGGCATTTGAACAAGAACCTTGTCTTCCTCCCTTGATAGCACCAAAGCGAAAGTTCCACCTGCTCTTACAAACCTCCCCAAATCTCCAGGCTTTGCTTCAATGTTGCAAATCGGAGTTCCTTCAGGGATATTCTTAAGGTATGTCGAATTACCTGGTGAGATCTCCACGTTTGCTCCAAAGTAAATCCAGTCACCAGTTCCGATTCCCTCAACTGCAAGCACGTATTGCTCTTTACCATCCGGTAGCCTGACAAGTGCAATTGGGCCGTTTCTAACAGGATCGTGAACTATATCCACAACTTTAGCTGCAATGGTTTCGTCTTTGAACGGAATGTGCTTTATATCTGCCTTGTATTTGTGCGATGGGGCAGTGTAAGTTGGAGTTCCTTTTCCGCGATTTTGGGATATTATGCGTTTGCCCATACCCTCACCTCAGAACACGCCCAATTTTGAAAGTATTTCTTCTGCCGAATAATCTGGCTTTAGTTTTATGTAAGCCTTCTTCTCACCTTTTGGAGTGATTAGTGTGTTCACTCTTTCAACTTCAACTCCAAAAAGTTTTTCGATCTCCTTCTTAATATCCTTCTTTTTTGCCCTTAAATCTACAATTGCAGTTAGCACATTTTTTTCCAGCTCTGATGTTGTTTTTTCAGTAACAAGAAAATGCTTTATCAGCATAATCTCTCACCCAGAACTTTTATAGCGGATTTGGTCCAGACCACAAGTCTTCCGGGATGACAACCTGGAGCAAGCAATTCAACATTGAGATCCTTTGCCAACACAGCATCGACACCTGGCAGACTTTTTGCAGATTTCAATATCCCTTTATCTTCACCAACCACAATTAAAATGCTCTTTTTTGCCACATATCTTCTACCACGCATCTTCCCAAGCCCTGCTCTCTGTCTTTTCCTCTCTTTGGCTCTCTCCACGTCGCCATAAACCCCGATGGCCTTCAAAACTGCGACTACGTCTTTTGTTTTGCTTAAAGATTCAAACTCATCAACTACAATTTTTGGAAGTTTTCCTTCAAAGACATGATTTCTTGCACGAACGATTTCCTCAATAGCAGTAGCAGAAATCGCGGATCGAAGAGCTTTTCTCATTTCCTTCTTATTGATCTTCTCTCCCCACTTTTTCTGAACCTTGGGTGGATGAGCTTCTCTTCCACCTACAGCCTGTGGAACAACGACTGCTCTTAAACCGAGCTTCCATCTCGGAACTCTCGCATATCCATGCCCCGGACCCCAGTTCTCCCATGCATAATTAACGCCACTCAACGGATTTGGTCCGTAAGGTTGCCTGCGATGGGATTGAATTGAGAGCACTGCCTTCTTAATGATATCCGGTCTAAATTCCTCTTCGAAGAACTCAGGCAAGTCAATCTCTTCTACAATTTCTCCTTTTAGATTTAAAACGCTGGCCTTCATATCACTTCCCCTGCTTGGAACTCGTGCTTACATAAACCAGATTTACACCAGTAAACTCCGCTTTTGGTGGTCTGATTGCATCTCTTATTCTGACAAGTCTCTTTACAGTGCCCGGCACAGTTCCTGAAATTAGAACATAATTCCCTCTTACAACTCCATAATGTGGAAAACCACCTTTGGGAGTTATTTCTTCTCCATTATTTCCAATCTTTATAATTCTCTTGTTGAACTCAAGTCTCTGATGAAAACCCATCTGTCCATACTGTGGAACAGTCCACCTTATCCTGTGCGGAGTCCAAGGACCAAGCGTTCCGACTCTTCTGCCTTTACTGCTTCTTGCATGCTTCGCATTCATGGTTATAACTCCCCATCTCTTAACCACTCCTTCAAACCCCTTCCCCTTCGTTATCGCACTTACGTCCACGATACTGCCTTCTTTGAATACTTCAGAAACTGTCACTTCCTTACCCAGCTTGGATATTGCATACTCTAAGGCTTCCTCAAATTTTCCGCCAACTCTTTGCTCCATCAGATCTGGCACTTTTTTTGGCACGCCTGTGAGTAGGTAAGGTTGGGTGTAAGTTAAAACTCTAACTTCGTCTCCTTCAATTCCCCGCAAAGCATCGATTTCAGGAGATTTTTTGGGAATCTTTACTCTTCGATCCAAAAACGGATCAAGTCCATTTGCCCAGACTTCTTTTAGGATCTTTAAACCATACTGCGTCTCCTTGTAAACTCTAATTCCTGCAATTTTCATGGGAGGTGTCTCGATGACTGTAACGGGAATTATAATCTCTTCTCCATAAGTCAAAGAGTTCTTTCTGTCGTCAATCATTACTACGTGCGTCATTCCTGCCTTGTAGCCCGCAAATCCCTGTAGCCGAACTTCGTTGCATTCTGGCCAGCTTCTAATTCTTGGAATAATCCTCTTTGCCCTCTTTCTCGGAGAGAACGCTAAAGAACCACGCTTTGGTCTATGCTCTTTCATCTCGAATCACCCCAGTAGGAGAAGAAATTGACAATTGCAAGAGTGCTAAATATAGCTTCCTCTAATCGAACAGTCCTTACCCCCTGCATCGGGATCGTGTTCCATGCTTCGACTACCATATCTATACCCATCCTCCTCATTATTTCGAAGACACCTTCCTTCGGATTACCGAAGACAAAGGTGCCTTTTCTAATCTCTTCTGGTTTGGGAATTTTCCCTTTCCGAGAGGTTACGATCGCATCCTTCCTCTTCAGCACATCTTCAAGTTCTGCGGATCTTACCTTATACCCCCAGTATTCATCCGCTTCCGCCTTCTCGACGAGCAACGGGGACTTCGAAACAACCCTGACGGTGACGCGTGCGCCTTTTGGATCTTGAGATCTCAAAGGCGCAAGGGCCTCAACACCTATATCCACCCATCGCGTTCCGTCAGGAGCCACCCTTTTTACGACCCCTTCCCTCAACTCACCGATTTTTAAATGTTTCGACTTATGAGATGGAATCGCCAGTGGGGGTATTACCCCCACGAATCTGAGATTTTCACTTAACGGAACCAGCTCTTTTCTAAGATACTGTGGGGTTTCGAGATATTCCAGGATCTCTTTTATAAAAGCTGTCTCGTCAAGAATCGGATCCCTATAAATCAAAACTTCTTCCACTCTAAATATCGCAAGGGCTCTACCAATTATTCCGACCTTGTATGTCTTTATTTTTTCATCGGTCTCGTTTATAAGAGCAGAAGAAGGTATGGCTACTGAGAGCTTTTCCATACACTTGGGTAAACTCCGCGGTCCATCACGACTCTTTCAACATCCACTATAAAGCCCTTCTTTAATTCAACCATTTTTTCTGCAGACATTAAGGCTCTTCCAAGAGCTACAAGTTCTTCCTTTGCAGTGAAAATTGCAACTATATCTCCCTCTTTTATGTTCTTCTCTATATACGCCACACCCTTTATCGAAAGATTCGCCCCATGACAAATGGCATCAACTGCAGTGTCTTTGATCACTATTTTGGGTAAATCCGCAACTGCTAATTCCATGGGTTTTACAATCTCTCTTAAGTATTTCTCTTCACCATCTTCTCTCCAAAATATAAAAGCATCTAAAAGATCGTGGAGCGTGTAGCAATCCTCTTCTGTGAATTTGCCGGTCTTGGTTCGCCTTAGCTCCTGCATATGTGCACCAACACCAAGAACTTCACCCATATCCTTGCAAAGTTTCCTAATATAGGTTCCAGACTCTGTTGATACCTTAAAAAGGATATCTCGACCAGAAATCTCAAGGATTTCCATGCTGTAAATTTCTCTGATCCTCAATTGTTTTTTTACAGCAGATTTAAGAGGTGGTTTTTGGAAGATTTTTCCTGTAAAAAGCCTAAAAACTTCTCTTATTTTTTCTTCTTTTACTTCTCCATGAAGTCTCATCAAGCAGACGTATTCTTTTCCAGACTCCTGAAGGAATTTAACGAGTTTTGTAGCAGTCTCTATGAAGATTGGCAGCACACCAGTGACTCTTGGGTCCAAAGTCCCAGCGTGGCCAGTTTTATCCACTTGAAGAATTTTTCTAACCCATACTACAACTTCATGACTCGTAGGCCCCATTGGTTTATCTATACATACAAATCCTTTTTTTATGTGCTCCTCAATGCTTCGTCTTGAGGGATGACAGCCATATCTTTCATCCGGCTCAATTTCTTCAAGCACAAAGAATTTTTCAAGCTTCACAAAAAACCGATATCAGTCAGATTTAAAAGCTTGATGACTGGACTACACTTCCTCAAAAATATCTTTCAGAGAATGAGCTTTAAAAACAGGTCCATCTCTGCATACCCTAAATCCATTCTTAAGAACACAAGATCCACAAACACCAATGCCACAACGCATAAATCTTTCAAGAGAGAATTCTGCCTTATGCAGACAATTTTCTGATTTTAATAACTTGTAAACTTTTCTCATCATCTCCTCTTTTCCACAGCAGTAAATCCGATTGTATTCCTTAAAATCGACCTCCTTTAATAAATCCAAAACGGTTCCCTTAAATCCAAAACTGCCGTCTTCACTTGCAAAAATAGCATTTTTCAAATCATCTACCCATATAAGCTCTTCAGCATTTTTTGCACCATAGATAACGTCTACATTATAACCCATATTCAGGAGAAAGTCGTGAAGAAACTTCAGTGGGGCTATTCCAATCCCCCCTGCTATGAGCAAAGCATTATCCGAGATTGAAAATGGTTTTCCGAATGCCCCCCTTATCCCCACAAATCCAAAATTTCCTTCGACGATTGCTCTTGTTGTTTCTCCGACCGCCTTTACCGTGACAGAATTCGGAGAAGACAGACTGAGAGGAATTTCTTCATAGCCAAGAAGGTTAAGCATTACAAATTGCCCGGGATAAGAGTTAATCTTCTTGTTGAAGTAGATTGTGGCTATATTATCTGAATGCTTCACAACTTTAGTAACTTCAACCATGAACATGGTTGGAATTGCCTATATTTACTTAAAAATTTTTGGATGTAAGGCTCTGTTTGGGGATCACGCAAAAAATATATGCTTAATCACAAAAGTAGCGACATGGAAGATTCCACTGAGAACTCTATGCTCATCATGGCTTTCATAACTGTCGTCTTATTCGGATGTATCGTATTCCCTACTCTTGTAATTCTTTTTTTCTTCTCTGGCATATTTTGGGAGATCCCAGTATTTTTCACTGCAATATGCTTAATTTTATCTTTAATCATAAGTAAAAATATCGAGAAGCACAAAAAAGCCCAGAAAATTCGCAGTGGGGTTAAAAGCAAGAGAATATGGATGAGTCTTGCGGATTATGGAGCTTCATACGGAAGAATTGAAAAAAGGAGATCAAAGAAAAAGCCTTCTATCGTTCAAGAAGAGGATAGATGGAGCTATCTCAGGAGAATTTTAGAAAAATCAGATTCTGAAGTTAAAATTAAAAAACTTTAATTTTAAAATAAACCAAGATTTTGTATTAAAGACCTTTTTCTTCGGGAGACCCTTCAGGTATGATTTCTTCCTCAAAATCTTCGGCGTATTCTTCGCGGATCTGCTCAATTGCGTCTGGAAGGCTATAGAAGGCAATTGCTTGCAATGCAAGAGCAATTGGCAGTAAGAGTAGTCCGACAAAAACGATGAACAATACCGCACCAACAAGGTAAATCAGGGCTGAGTGCTTAAACATTGTAATACCAGAACTGTCAGCGATTTTATTAAAACTCATTCTGAGGAATACCGCCCCTATCAATAACAAGATCCAAAGAAAAACCACATTCAGCGTGAAAAGCTGAAATATGAAGAATAGCGTTGTAAAGATGAAGAATATCAGGTAATTTCTGAATATTTTTGGATAATTTGCTTCATTAGCTATTTCTCTAACTCCCATCAGCAAAAACACAAGTCCCAACACTGCAATCAAGCCAGTTCTCCCGATGCCCAGATATCCCAGATAAAGGTCAAAAAGCACCATGATGCTACCGACAAGACCGTAGCCTCTAACTGTGGATATTGCCATGTGTGAGATCAATATTTTCAAATTATTAAAACTTTTCGGTTAATAATAAAGAAACTAGAATTAGCTATTATAGATCAGATCGTTAAAAGCTTCAGAGACCAAATCCAGCCAGCCTTCGTTCTCGTTTCAAAAACAGAAATGGGTCCGCGGGGGTTTGAACCCCGGACCTTTCGCTTATCAGGCGAACGCTCTAACCAGGCTGAGCCACGGACCCTTCAAATCCACAGTATCAGTTTCTGGTAATCTTAAAAGATTGGTGTTTATTAGTTTTTCGTATTGATCCTTTAAGTTATTTTCGCAATGCTCAATATCTATACTTCAGTTGAACTACTCACAACTGGATTCCTGAGAATTCCGATTTTTTCAATCTCAACTTCTACCACATCACCAGCTCTCAGCGTTCCAACTCCGGCTGGGGTTCCAGTAGCTATAATGTCACCCGCTTCAAGGGTCATTATCGATGATATGAACTCCAAAAGGCTAAAAGCGTCGAAAATCATTTTTGAAGTGCTCGATCTCTGCTTAACCTCTCCATTTACTCTTGTTTCAATCTTCAGCTCTCTGGGATCGTCGAGTTCGACTATGTATGGCCCGAGCGGAGCGAAAGTGTCGAAGCTTTTAGCCCTTGTCCACTGTCCATCTTTAGCTTGCAGATCTCTAGCAGTTACATCGTTGAAACAGGTGTAGCCAAGAATGAAATCCCTTGCTTTTTCCCTTGCCACGTTTTTGCATCGCCTTGCAATCACGATTGCAAGCTCCCCTTCGTAATCAACCCTGTTTGATAGCCTTGGAATCAGGATTGGATCCCCATCACCGACTACTGCACTTGGAGGTTTCATAAAAATGATCGGTTCTTCTGGAATTGGCATCCCAAGCTCTTCTGCATGATCAACGTAATTCAGCCCAACCGCAATGATCTTGCTTGGAATAACCGGTGGCAGGAACTTTACGCAATCAATTGGAAACTCGACTGAATCAAAGATCACTCTCCCCTTCTTTAACTCAAAATTTCCCTGATAAATTTTCCCATTAACCAGAAATCTTCCGATCATTTCAGCTCACCAAGCTCTTTTTTAAAAATCCAACCTGTTCTTCATTTATATCGGCGAGAATAATTTTTTTAAGCTTAGTTCCACGATCAATATGCTTTTTAAGTTCTTCAACCATGATTTTTGCCACAAGATCTTTTGCAAGCCCTCCAACCCCGGTACCAAGTGCTGGAAATGCTATACTACTAACATTCAGCTCTTCAGCCTTTTTTAAGGCAGCGATCATCGCAAGACGGACTTTATTTTCATCTGTTTTAAAGTCAAGCTCCATGGTTGGAGAGTGGATCACGAATTTCGCTTTCAACCTTCCTGCAGAAGTTGCAATAGCAGTTCCAATCTTTATAGGACCTTGCTTTACCGCTTCTTCCTCGATTTCCTTGCCCCCTGCTCTTTTTATAGCCCCTGCAACACCTCCTCCCATGTAAAGATGCGTATTCGCGGCATTTACAATCGCATCAACTTCAAGTTTTGTGATATCTTCATGCAACGCCTCAATCTGAATACCCTTGTATACAACCATGCAGAAAGTAGTTTAGAAGCTAAAATACTTTTCTAACAGAAATGTAACCACCTTTTTGTTTTGCATAATCCAAAAACTTTGAAAGAAGGAAATTTTTATTCTTTATGGACTTTGAATTGCCTATTGCAATGAATTTTCCTCTTGCCCTTGTCAGAGCAACGTTGAAGATCTTCTTGTCCGAAGCAAAAAATAGATTTTGTGTTGCAGTGATCGAATATATTATCACTTCTTTTTCTCTTCCCTGATAGCTGTGCACAGTGGCGACTTCGCAGTTTACTCCAAAGTCGTTCAAAATCGACTTTATAAGCTCTTTCTGCTTTAAATATGGGGTTATTATCCCGATCTCTTCTTCGCCAATTACCTCCACAAGCTCGTCGCAAATTTGACAAGCTAACTCCGCCTCGAGCTCATTTATCTTTGATCTGCCCACCTTTTTCTCTTCTCCATCACAATCTATAAACAAAACAGGTCTCTCCGGATCGCCCAATTCAGGTATGCTTGTCTCAACTTTCGGAATTTTAACATCCAAACATCTTGAGTCAATCTCAAGGTTTCCGTAAATCTCTTTTGCAGAAAAAGCAATGATGTCTGCATTGCACCTGTAATGTCTTCTTAACCAAAGACTTTTTCCATATAGCTCGTAAAGGTAATTAAAAGCAGAAAATCTGACCGCATTTGGCACATTTATCTCATAAACTGGTGGAAGCTGATATGGATCACCAACGATTACAGCTTTCTTTGCTCTTTCAAGTGCCAACAAAGCCAAAGAAATGCAGGTATTGCTTGCCTCATCTATAAAAACTGTATCAAACTCGTAGTTTCGTATTATGCTCATTGCACCCTTTAAAATCGTCGATCCAACAGCTATTCTGCCAGTGTTCAGCATTTCCTCTTGGATTTTCGCTATCTCTCTATAGGCATTGTGGATCCTCGTAGCTAGTTCTTCGTAGTCGCCGAAAGTTATTCCCGAGAGAATTTTTGCCTCTACACTATGCCTTTTCACGTCTTCGGTTAACTTCGACGGATGTCCAATTCTCAGGGCCTTCTCAAGCTTTTCTAAAACGTTATCAACTGCTATGTTTGTGTTTGAAGTAATCCATACTCTCTCCTCTCTGGAAAGCTTTTTTGCAGATTCTACTATAAAGGTAGTCTTTCCCGTTCCAGGAGGGCCAATTACAAGAAGGATTTCCCCTTCTTCAAGAGAGCATGATGCAGAAAAGCACTCTTTCTGCCATTTATCAAGCCATTCTGGAGGAAGAACTTTCTTAGCACCACTCCAGTATTTAAAATCGAGAATTTCATCCATTCTGCTTACAATCTCCTTTCTTAGAGCTATACCGAGCAGGTTTTCGGCCTCAATTAGCCTTTCACCTTCCAGACTTTCAAACTCCTTTACCGCAAGAATATAACCCTTCTTCGTTCTTCTGACGTCTATTACCCACCCAAATGGGATGATTTCGTTTTCAAGCCATGCAACAACACTTCCTGTTGGTATCGACCCAGAAGAGAAGATAATTGCAATTTCGCCCTTCCTTGCAAGAACTTCAGCATCGTAAACTTCTTTTTCTTTAACCTTTTTCTCAACAACCTTTTCAATTTTATCCAGTAATTCCAATAAGTTCATACAAGGTTACTTAATCTTCTTGAAGCTATTTCATAAGCTTTTTTCATTTCCTCACCCGTTAGCCTTCTCGAAATTTCTGGATAATCGTATGCTTTAAAGGTTGGATGATACTGGAACATGAGGTTAAATCTAACGTCTTTGCCAAGATTTTCTGCAACCCATTCCACTACTCTTGCGGTGCAACATTCCACGTGATTTGGCATGACAAGATGCCTTATAAGGAGTTCACCATTGTCTTTTGCTCTTAAAAAGTTCCTTGTAACAACTTCCATGTATTTTGGAGCTTTTGAATACCTCAAAGCACAGTCATTATTGCCATATTTGAAATCTCCAAGCCAAACATCGACAAAATCCTCGATTATTTCTGCAAGTTCTTCGCTGTGAAACATGTTCGAATTCCAAACGACTGGAATGTTTGATTTAACCTGAAGAAGAATCTCAGCAATTGTGTGTGCATGCTGATCAGGATTTCCACCTACGAAGTTCACGTTTCTGCTTCCCTGTCTGTAGCGGATGTCGATGAGCATCGCAAGCTCTTTGAGATTGGCAGGCAAATCATCGCTGTAGACTATATCGTAGTTTTGACAGAAAACACACGCAAAGGTGCATCTATTGAAGAAAATCGTATGAGACGGTACAAGCTCTGGTTCTTCGCCAAGATGGAGAAATTCACTGCTGTAATAGCTCTTTGCAGAGCATTTGCAAAAGCCTTTTGATTCGTATCTGTTAACTCTGCACTTTCGCTCGCAAAAATTGCACTCTTTCAGCATATCCATAAGCAGATCTCTTTTTAGATGAAGCAAAGAGTATTTAGCTGGCTCTTCTTTCAAGATTTCGATACTGGATTCTGCAAAGATTTTTCTAAACTCCTTTTTCAGCTTAGAGTGAATTTTTAAGCTATCCTCAAATCTTTCACCCTTTTCAGCTGGGATTCTTTTCAATATTTGGAATTTTGCGACCGCTTCTCCGAGATTTATTGCACTGTACCTCTCAAGACCTCTAACCACACATTAATTCTGAAAGAGAATCTAATAAGCTTTTACCTCCCCATAATCAAAAGGCATATATTTCATTTGGCCAACGAAGTTTAGAGCCGGGGTTGCCGAGTGGCAAGGCGCACGCCTGGAGTTGCGCAACAGAAAGCGTGTGGGCATCGCCCGCGTGGGTTCAAATCCCACCCCCGGCGTATTCAAAAAAGGATTAAGGCTTTATTTTTTCCTTTTTGGAGTTTATCTTTCCAGGCCCATACTGGAAGAGGTTTTGCAATTAGAAGATTATGGATATGATACTCTTCATTTCTCATTGAGGAAAGAAATCGAAAGAAATATATTTGTCTTTGAAAAAGATGAACAAGATGAGATTAAAGTTATCATTTCGAATTCCATCCCCCTCACTAATAAATGTAAATTACTCCTATCATCTTGCATCTGCAATTTATAGAGCTATTGAAAGAGCAGAACCAAAGCTTTCCATGGAACTTCACTTGCCAAACGTTCCAAAGTTTTTCACCTTCAGCAAGCTCATGATTCCAAAGAAGAGGATCGAGGGGGACAAAATAATTGCAGAGTCTGAAGAAGTTCACCTATTCTTTTCCTCAATTCGCAACGAAATAGCACAAAAGCTGGTAGAAGGGCTTTTTATGAAGCCAGAGATCAAGCTTGGAAACTCTAAGCTTTTGTTATCTCAAGTAGAGATCCTTGAGGAGAAGAAAATCACCGATAAGGAGAAGTTTGTCACTCTAAGCCCGATAAACGTTTCAAAGGCGGAGAATGGAAAAGCAGTAGATCTTTATCCCACCCAGCGAGAGTTTTACGAAGTTTTAAAGCAGAACCTTATCAAGAAATACTTTCTGCTTCATGGGAAAGAGCCTGAAAGCAAAGAGGTTGAATTTAAGCCGATAAGCTTCAAGCCAAAGAGAATCAAGATCAAAGACACGTGGCATCGCTGTGTTGAAATGGTATTCGAAGCTAAAGGAAACCCAGAATTGCTCGAGATCGGCTACAAGGCAGGTTTTGGGGCGAAGAATTCGATGGGGTTTGGTATGGTGAAGGTTGTATGAGCTTGTTGGAATGGACTGGTCATCCTTTTGTAGATGCTGGGCTTGCTGCGGTATTATTGTTGGCGAATAAGAACGATCCAACTGATTTAACAGAAAAAGACGTAGAATCTGCAATAGATTTTGTTTCAAAACTATACGCAAGAGATGAATGGAACTCCAAGATAATCCATGGAATGATTTTTCCAAACAATGGAATTTTGATGGCAAATCCAGCCATGAAAAAACGAAGAACATCAGAAAATATTGCAAAGAATTTGAACGAGCTATTTTCAGAGATTAAAAATAGTTCAGGAGGATTTAATTGTGTCATCTGCGGTGAAAGGCCCGCATATGATAAAAAAGAGGTTTATCGGGCAGTTTTTCCATTGCTTGGTTCTGGCGATGTTACGAACTACTTCCATTCTGGAAATCCAAAGGGTGCAGACATTTGTGCCCATTGTTTATTTTTGGCTCAGTTTATGCCAATCGCGTGTTATCGACTTCCGAGGATTCTCTTGATTCATGCCTATCCCTACGACATAATGTTAGAGCTTAACAAAGATGCGATAAGAGATGTAAAATTGACTCAGCTTGCATCCAATGCCGAAAATTTCACAAAACCGGAAAACTATTTATTTCATAGAATAAAAGAGATAACGAGAAAAGTTGGGACGCATAAATACTGGGAAAGGGCTTCGATAAATCTTTATTATTTCGTTTGTAATAATCAGACACAGGTGCTTGACATAATCCATGTTCCTACCTCTGCAATGGTGTTTGCTGCTTATGCGGAACTTGTTGACAGTTTAGGATGGAACAAAATACTAATGGCGGGTTGGAGAAACAGAGATACAAGATTTGAAGAACTTGAGAGGAATTATCGCAACGAAGTCTATTCAAGACTTCTAAATGAGGAGAGCATTTTGGAATACTTCTTCGATCGCCAAAACAGAAATACTAACGCTAAATGGGAACTTTTGAATTTTTATTGTGTGGAGGTGTTGGGAATGGATGAGAAGTCTTTAGAATTTATTAAAAGTATTGGAGACAGAATTGTTGAAACCCTTCAAAAATTGCCAGAAAACAAATTAAGAGACAGAGTTAGGGAACTCGAGAGAGCAGAGAGGCGATACCAATTTGAGATGTTTTTTATTAGGCTTGAGAAGGATAGATTGGAGCTCGGTTTAGAAAAACCCTTACTAAGCTATGAGGAATTTGCAAGTATCCTTACGGCTTATGGTGAAGATCTGAACGTTTCTTGGAGAACCGCGAAGAATTTGTTGCTCTTTAGGATTTATGAGAGATTGCATGAGAAGCTTTTGAAAGTTGGAGAAGTCGAAGCCCAAGGAGAAGCTGAAATGATTTTTGCTGGAGGTGAGGAAACATGAGGTTTGTTGTCGGGTTGGTTTTGGTAGATGCTCCACATTCGGCTTTGAACATGTTCGGAATAGACCAGAGCGTTCCGGATAGAAACATAACGCGAGTGAAAAAGTTTCGACGTGGTAGAGATCAGTATCCATACGTATCTCCACAGGCTTGGCGCTACTGGTGGAGAGAAACTCTAAGAGAACGTTTTAATTGGGAACTTTCACCGCTCTTTAGAGAAGAGAAACAGGTTTTTACGTCTGCAAATCCTGTTAAATATCCGGACGATGATGTATTTGGATATATGAGGGCTTATAAAGTAGGAAACAAAAACGTAAGTGTTACAAGGGTTTCTCCACTGAAAACAACACCCTTAGTCTCTATACTCCCAGAAAGAAGCTCGGTTACAGTTGATGAGGGATTTGCATCAAGACACGAAGGTGATCCGGTGCCTTACTCTCAGGAATTCTACTCAACAATTTTAAAGGGAGCTTTTTCACTGGATTTGGATTCCGTAGGTAGATTCTCAATCTTGGACAAATCCGGGTTCAAAAACATACTCAAAGCTGAAGAAATTCCGGCTGGAAAGGGTGAAGAAGCCAAAAATATAAAGAGCGAGTTTGATGAAATGACTAATTTAGCAAAAAAGTTGGAGGTAACAATTTCTACCCAAGAGTGGATTATGCCGTCTGAGATTCGAAAAAAGAGAGCGGTTGATACAATAAAAGCTTTAAAATTCATTTTTGGCGGAGCAAAGCTTGCACAGTATCTCACTGACGTTTCACCCAAGTTTATTATTTTGGCTATGGTGGAAGGAGGAATAAATCCATTTATCTCTGGCATCTTCTATGAAGACAAGGGAGAGGTCAAATTCGATTCTAACGCTCTAAAGTCAAGAATCTTAGACTTGAAAGAAATATTTAATCCAAAGACCATCTACATCGGTAAAGACAATGGATTTATGCCAGAGTGGAACAATGACTTGGACAATCTTTGCAAAGATGACAAATTGAAAGAAGAGGAATTCGTAATTAAACTTGGAACCGTTGGAAGTGCTATTGAAGAGTTCACTAAAGAAATAGAACAATATTATGAACCTGTTAAGAGTTAAACTCCACAGCTGGACTGCGAGCTTCAGATATCCTACCTTCCAGTCAGGCTATCAACCAACTCTGCCCGCTCCACCCCCATCCACGATTCAAGGAATACTCTCTGCTGCAAAAGGGGACATAGTATCCTTCAGGGATTTAGAGTTCTTTGGTTATGTTTTCATAAGCAAAGGACTTGGGGTAGACTTGGAGAAAATCTACCCCCTCGGTAAACCAGAGACCGATGTTATCCAGAGAGAAGTTCTATTTGACAATGAACTATTTCTTTATCTACCCCAGTATTGGGAAATCTATTTTAAAAAGCCAAGATATCAGCTCTTGCTTGGAAGATCTTGCGATTTGGCAACGGTAGAAGAAATAAAAAAGACTTCATTAGAAAAGAAAAAGAATGTCCCACTCGGTGGAACAGTTGTGCCTATTGAGGCTGGAATTCCTGGAGTTGTTCATGCTCTGCCGGTTGAGTTCGATTACAACGTAGTCCCGAGAAAGGCAAAAATTGTGAAACCATTCATAGTTCTACCATTTCCCAGAACTTTAGGGCAAAAGAAAAGGCAGATTTTTGACAAAGAAATCTTCTACGATCCGGAATTAGAGGTTGGTGTATGGTTCCATGAAAACGTGCTTAGCAAAATTTAGACCAAATCAGTTTCTCGAATGTCACATTAACGAGTGTGTTAACGTTCTAAAAAGTCTAAGGGTTGCTTTTTCTGATGCTGTCAAAAACAACGATTTCTGGATACTGCTTTTTTATGCGGTCTTATTACACGATTTAGGAAAATGCGCGATGGGTTTTCAAAAAGCAGGCATAGGTAACAAAATATGGGATTTCAGACATGAAGTTCTCTCAGTCCCATTTACAGAGTTTTTAAATTTAAACTTGGAGCAGAAGAAACTCGTTGCGATCTCAATATTAACTCACCACAAATACCTCAACGAGGATGATAGGCTTATAATTCCAAAAAATGTGAAGTTTGCTTGGGAAAATTACTTGGCTAAAGTCGAAGAACTTTTGGAAAACTCAGATTATATTGAAGAAGTATTTTTACCAAAAATCCCCTACTGGGAAATAATCGCATTCGGGAAAGTTTTGGGAAAATTTAATCTACCTTCTAACTGGAAAGAAGCGATTAAAGAATACGAGTTTGAGAAGCTAATCAATTTTTATGAAGAGAGATTCGCCGAATATAAAAGGGAGCTCATTCTTCTTAAAGGTTTGCTAAATGCCTGCGATCATTTAGCTTCAGCTGGTGAAAGCTCCATAAGGTTTCTACCATCATTTAGAACCATTTTAGAGCAATTCATCCCAAATAAAAATCTAAGAACACTTCAAATCGAAGCTGGAAAAACCAATGGTAATTTAATGGTTAGAGCTCCAACTGGTTATGGTAAAACTGAACTCTCACTACTGTGGGCTGATTTTAATTCTAAGAAAGTTAACGATGAGATAGTCAGCAGAATATTCTATATTCTGCCATACAAAGCAAGCATAAACGCAATGTATGAGCGTTTTTTGAGCTATTTAAAAGAACCTGAGCTTGTCGGAATTCTTCACAGTACAACAAAGCATTATCTATACTCCTCCAATCTCGAATATCGCCGTCTTTCGAGTTTGTATCAAAAGATATTCACTCCAATCAAAGTTTCCACTCCATTCCAGATTATGAAGGCTTTTTTTGGTGTAGGGCACTTTGAGATGACACTAAGCGAGCTAATGGGTTCTGTTTTAATTTTTGATGAAATCCATGTTTACGAACCTAATGTTCTTGGAATAATCTTAGCTATGCTGGAAGTGCTGAAAGACTCAGACACAAGAGTTTTGATTATGTCTGCAACATTTCCAGATTTCATAAAAGAGTTGTTTGAGGAAACCTTAGAATTTAAAAAACTCGAAGTTTCGAAAGAAGAGGCGGATAGATTCACGAGACATAGAATTCGTATAGTTGATGGAACGATTTACGATAAAATCCAAGAATATGCCTCCAAATTCACCGATGAGTATTTAATCCCTGCTCTAATTTGTTGTAATAGCGTAGAAACCGCTATCAACATTTATCGAATTTTAAAGGAGTCTGGAAGAAAATGTCTACTCGTTCACGGCAGATTTACATATGGAGATAGGGAAAGAATTGAGAGAAATCTGAAAAACAATCTGAACAACTACGAATTCGTCGTTGCAACCCAAGTTGTAGAAGTGTCATTAGACATAAGCTTCAAAACAATCTTGACTGAACCAGCACCTTTAGATGCACTAATACAGCGATTTGGTAGAGTTAACAGACAAGGGTGGGTGCAAGGAAAAATATCTGATGTGAACGTTCTCACCAAAGGTTCGGATGTAGATGAGAAAATTTACTCCCCTTATAAAATTGTGGAAGAAACGATAAAAATTTTAGAAGAGTTCGATAGCGAACCGCTTCGAGAGTCGGTTATACCCGAACTCGTTACTCAAGCGTATTCTCCAGTAGCTAAAGAAATTCTGAGCAAAGTTAGGGAATATAAGAACATTGCCAAAAGTTTATTCGAAGAACTCAAACCCTTAGAAAGAGGTGAAACTGAAGAGAGGTTCTACGAGATGTTCGACTCTCTTGAAGTGATTCCGATGACTTTTGTTGATGAAGTGCTAAAATTAATTAAATTTGGAAAAGCGATCGAAATCTACGATTATCTTGTTCCAATCCAAAGAAGCAAATTCTTCGGTTTAAAAAGCAAGCTCGGCGAAGTTTTTAGCTACGACTCAGATAACAAACTCTTGTTTACCAACCTCAAATACAGCCCAGAGCTTGGACTACTCGAAGAATTGGGAGATTCGGAGATTGTTTTTTGAAAGACTGCAAATAGTAAATTTTCCAAAAATCAGTGTCAGAATTAGAGAGGCAATCGTTGAAAGAGATTAGTCCTTTAAAATTTTCTTTTCCATTCTGCCGCTTAGCATCTTTGAGTAAGTCCTTTGGTCTCCTCTATTTAAATGATGGAAAAGTTTATATGCATATATATACAAATATGCATCATGGCGAAAACGATTGCCCTCTCAGACGAAGTTTACGAGATGCTTTCGAAGGCGAAAATGAAGGGAGAATCTTTCAGCGATGCGATTAGAAGACTTCTGGAGAGGCAAAAGATAGGCGAAATTCCGAAAATTCTTGAAGAAGATGAGGCAAAAATGATAAAGGAGCTTATAAAAAGGCAAAAAGAGGCTGAGATGAAAAAATGTGGCTCTTTGACTCCTCCTTTTTAATAGATCTAATGAAGCACGACCCAAGTGCGATCAAAAAAGCACGAGAAATTGATGAAAAGCCATACATTAAAGCAATATCCGCAGTTACAGTCCACGAAGTTCTCAGAGGTCTCTTTTATCTTGGAAACCATGAAAAGATAAGACTTGGCGAATCCATGTTATCAAGATTTGAAATAATTCCCTACACACTGGAAATTGCGCGAAAGTCCGCAGAAATCGATGCGGAGCTCATGAAAATGGGAGAAGTTCTTCCCTTCAGCGACACTGTGATAGCTGCAACAGCGATTCTCTTCGACCTAACATTGGTGACAAGGGATGAGCATTTTAAGAGAGTTAAAGAGCTTAGGATCGAGGAATACTGAGCGAACTCCTCTGAATAGATAAAGAATAAGCCTTTTCTTCTCATTTAAAACTCCAAAGTAGCGAAAAGACCTTCTTGAGATTCCAATCATCGAATATGGCTCATAAACCATTTTTAATCGCCGTGCAAAACGCAAATAGCAGATCTTCGCTTCACAAAAAATCTCGAAACCAAAGTGATCAAAACTTCCTCAAAATCTCTTCCAACCTTTTTCCCCTTTCGATCGCTTTTAGCTTCTCTTCATAGCTACTATGATAGCTTATCCTATGCTTCACGTCTTCCCAGATTTTTCTCCACCAGTAAAAGTATTCAGAGATCTCAAGCTCGTCGCCAAAAAGAACGAGATAATTGCTAAAAATTGAAGCTTTGATCTTTATTGGTAACAACTCGAAAACTCTTACATCGTAAACCTGCCTGAATTTTCCTATTAGACTCTTCTGGATCTCAAGATTCTTATGTAGATCTCTCAGCCTTGTGATTACCGCAACATCGATGTCAGAGCCAATTCTGAACTCTCCAGTTACGTAAGAACCAAAGAGCACAGCTTCGTAATTCGATAGAGCATTAAGCTCTTTTCTAATCTCCTCGATGCTCGGTTTCGAGAACATGTTCAACCCTTCTTATAAACCCAATAAGGGTTTCCCTGACTTTATCAACCGATTCAAGCACAATTTTTTTATCCAATTTGTTATATCTATGAACCAACCAGTTTCTAAGCCCATTGCAAGTTTTTAGCTTTTCAGCCAGCTCTTTGTCAAGTATACCCAGCTCATGAAGAATTTCGATATTCGAATAATCGTCTTCAACACGTTTTCCAAGATCTTTCACAAGCATGGCACAGACGTCCATAGCGGATTCGATTGATGTTAGAAGGTTGTAAAAGGTTCCGCTAACCTCAATTGGCCTTTTGGGTTCTTCTGGAATCTCGTCAAGAGCTTCGAGTATATATTCGATTTTCTCTCTGTATCTCTCCTTTCTCATTGGATCAATTTTGTTCTACTTGGTTTTATATTTTTCTCTCGCATAAGAAAATTCTGAAAAATTTAAAATTCAATAGAATTTCTGCGATTTTTTGCTCTTAAAAATGCTCCAGAGATATGAGCAAAATCACCATTTTAGCGAGATTCCAGCGGATAAATTCTTTTAATAGACAGGCAAGGCAAAATAAAAGCTTTGCAGTCATAAAATTCTCTAATTAAAACAGTAATAGTGAGCAAAGCTAACGTAAAGCTTATATTAAAAATAATATCCAGCGAAAATGACTTATGAATGTGCAGAATTAACAAATTGGCTAAAAATTAGATAACTTCCTCGCAGTAACCCTTTTGAATCCCCAAAACTTCCTTTTTGAAGACTTCCGCACTTCTGAACCTATAGATCACAACCATGTCTTCATTTTCATCTATTATATCCTTTAGCCCCATTTTTATCTCTTCAAGCGTCGCTTGCGTCGCTTCACCCTCGAAAACAGAATTCTGAACCCAGTGTAGATACTTTCGCAGGAATTTCTTAACTCTATTGACTCTTTCAACGTTAACATCGTAGGCGATGATCAAATACATACTACCACCAGATCACAAAGGGCTTGTATTTTTCAACGCCAAAGAAATGCTTAATCAGCTTATAGCATTCGAGCCTGATCAAACGCTGGTATGAAACGTTTCTGTTAAGATCCTTATGCTTTATTGTCTTTTCAAGCCTTTCGTTGAAAGCCTTGACAAACTTTCTCTTTCCGTTTTCGTTCAGTAGAATTCCATTCATTTCTCGATCAAAATCATCTTTCTGGATTATTCTGTTGTTCACAAGGTTAAATATCAGACGATCAACGATTAAGGGCTTGAAGATCTCAGCAAGATCCAAAGCCAAGCTGAAGCGCCTCTCTGACGGCTCATGCAGGTAGCTTATCGCTGGATTCAGCTGTGTATGATAGAGCTCTGAGAGCACCGCTGAGTAAAGCAAAGAATTTCCAAAGCTGATCATCGCATTTACCTCATTCTCTGGCGGTTGTCTGCTCCGCTTTTCAAACTTTAGCTCCTTGAGAATGCTATCGAATTTTTCGTAGTAAGCGTTCCTCGCGGTTGCTTCAATTCCCATTATCTCCGCAATGCTTTTTGCATCGTAAAGGCTTTGTAGGGTTGAAATTATGTCGGTATCGTCTTCTCCGCTCTTCTTCGCTACCTTTGCCATGTTTAAAATGCTTCCCTCAACAAAAGCCTTTGCCAAGTATAGTCTTTTTTCTTTTTCAAGATGGTGCTCAGCTTGCCTTAAAACAACTTCGCCTGAGATCAGAGACTCGCGGGGATAAAAGCTACCTTCATAGAAGCCGTAGCGGTTGAAGAAGTGAATGCAAACGCCTTCTTTTGCTAAATACGATATCGCTTTGGAAGTTATGCTGAGAGAGCCTAAGGCGTAGATTGCATAGATCGTGTTTATCGGGATTGGCTTCTTTCCTTCTTCATTTTCAAAGTAGATCGTGTTCTCATCCCTCATCAGCTTTCCGTCGGAGATTATGTAGTAGTTCTTCCTCATAAGTTCACCCGCAGAAACAGAATTCGAAGTAAGCACATTTTCTGCAATAAGACTTGTATTCTGGCTTTGGCATCTCTCCAGCAAGTATCTCAGCTATTCTTTCCAGAACTTCTTCGATTTCTCCTTCTTCTTCAAGTCTTACTTCGACAACCTTTTTCTTTTTCGGATAACTTATTCTCCCCTTAGCTTTGATTCCAAACTTTGAGAGGTAGTAAAGGTAATAGAGAACCTGATAATAGTCCGCCTTCTCGATAGAATCTGATTTTTTGACTTCAACAATTTCAATCTCATCGCCTCGCCTTAAAACATCGATAGAAATTGGTCCAATGCTAACATCTTTCTCTTCTCTGCCGAAAAATTGCCTCTGCAAAAGCGAACCAAGCTTCACGAGGTCGCTTTCCTGTTCCATCGAAACGTTCTTGCTGAAAAGCCATAGTTTTGTTTTGCAAACAAAGTAGTAGTTAACCTGCGTGCCACGAACATACATTTCGTCGAGCATAAATTAAATTGTTTTATTAAGATAAAAGACTTTCTTTGATTACATGCTTTAACTCTAAGGCTTCAATTCCCTATTAGTTCTCGTTGTTTTGACCTTTATACCTTCCTTGATTTTAAGGTGAAATGCAGAAGAGAGTCACAAGCTCAACCGTATCCCTGAGCAAATCGCCCAAAACTCAACAAAAAACTTTTAAAAGCCTTAAATCAAAATCAAAGCCCAAATAGCAAGTCGCATGCGATAAAATTTTCCTTTATTATTGCAAAGACTTATTTTTTATACTTCCTCCTTTTGCCAATCTGAGCTCTACTATTTTTATTCTTAAGCTCTACCCTGCTGAAATTACCTCAATTTTTAAAAAAGCTTTTTAAAAGTGATTAAATTCAAAAAGAATGCGAAGAAAAAAGTCGCACACCTTTATAAATGACATGCAACTTTGGAGGTTTGCGAGAATATATAAATAAAAGAAGGCATTAGAAAGCTTTAAATTGAGAAAGGAGTAAAAATTCATAAGGTTGAAATCAGACCAAAATGGGATTGAAAGGCAGGCTCGCTGGTCTATGTTAGAAGCATAGGTAAGGTTGAAATCAGACCAAAATGGGATTGAAAGTGGCGTTAACTATAAAGATGTTTTAGTTTCAAATGAAAGTTGAAATCAGACCAAAATGGGATTGAAAGTGAAATACTGGTGTAAGGGCCTTCAATCTCCCTCTAAAGTTGAAATCAGACCAAAATGGGATTGAAAGAAGTCATATATCAAACCACCATTACAACCAAACACTATTGTTGAAATCAGACCAAAATGGGATTGAAAGAACACCACGGGATTGGAGCTCTGATTTCGAAAAATTAGTTGAAATCAGACCAAAATGGGATTGAAAGTCATACACATTCCATGCGAAATAGTCAAGCGAGTCCGTTGAAATCAGACCAAAATGGGATTGAAAGTATCGACACCTTATAAAGCATTAAATTATCTTGCTCGGTTGAAATCAGACCAAAATGGGATTGAAAGTTGGCTTCTGGACTAATAAAAAGTGTTTTTATCTGTTTTGTTGAAATCAGACCAAAATGGGATTGAAAGAGCTTGTTTAATTGCTGAATTGTTTCCTCGCTTGCTCGCGTTGAAATCAGACCAAAATGGGATTGAAAGTAGTCTATAAGCAGAGCTGGAAAACTTACATTGCCCAAAATGTTGAAATCAGACCAAAATGGGATTGAAAGAGTAATTGCAGATGTGTTATACTATCTGCGTCAAATGGTTGAAATCAGACCAAAATGGGATTGAAAGTTGGATCCTGTATCGCAGGAATGTCGGGGGAAATGGGTTGAAATCAGACCAAAATGGGATTGAAAGTTTTTCTTTACGTTTGATACCTTTACTAACATTTCATGTTGAAATCAGACCAAAATGGGATTGAAAGATTAAAACAGTGTCCCCACGAGTTCGTAAATTTACCTGTTGAAATCAGACCAAAATGGGATTGAAAGACGAGTATAAGTGGCATTACGAGAATATAGATCAAAGTTGAAATCAGACCAAAATGGGATTGAAAGTCAGATTCTACGAGACTTATCTATATCGTTGGCATAGAGTTGAAATCAGACCAAAATGGGATTGAAAGATGCTACGCTGTGTCTGTCATGATTGATAATTTGTCATGTTGAAATCAGACCAAAATGGGATTGAAAGCTGCGTCGTTATCACAAATGTCGTTATACTCGCACCAATCGCAAGTTGAAATCAGACCAAAATGGGAATAACTTCATAAAATCCATAAATGCATATTGAAAGCACATTTCGTGTAGCAGAACAAAACTTGAGTGTGAATAAATTTAAATCTCTTTTTTCAAAATTTAAGTATGCCAATTGTCCAAGTTTATGTCTGGAAGGGGATGTCATTGGAAGCTAAAAGAAAACTGATCTCAGGTATTACAAAAACATTTACGGAATTAGGCATTCCATCGCATGCGGTAGAGGTTTTAATTCTGGAAATCCCAAAGGAAGATTGGGGAATCGGCGGTGAATTGGCGAGTGAGAAGTTTAGAGAAGTAAAGCAACCCTGATTTTAAAATTTAAATTTAATTTTTAAATAGCAAAAAGTCATAAGCTGAACAACCCACTTATATGTCGGTGAAAAAACGCAAACTCTAACGGGGTGCTTTTTCAGTTTTAATACGATGTAGGAGGAGAGATATCAATAGAAAACCTGAACTTAGACGACCTTAACCCTGTTAAGAGAGCCCAACCTAAAAGAACTGGAATATTAGCTCCGAGATTTGAAGAAGTTGGGCTAAGACCAGTGGAACTAAACCTTGGTATCAGAGAAGTTGAAAACATTGAGCTTGCAGTTAATGCAAAAATTTACCCGCTTGGGGTTATTGAAGTCGTATTTACTGCTGAATTCAAAAAAGCAAGTTATGAAGACATCATACGCCTCGTTAAAATGCCAGAAAGCTTTGTAAGGTTTGAGGATAAAGAAGTGGAATTTGAAAAGCTGCCCGCTGAGATATTTCAAAAGTTGAAAAATAAGATCAGAAAATCAATAATCAATCCGTATCAGCCATTTGAACAGCCGGAAGTTTACCGAGTTGTGGTCATCACGGAATTCGAGTTAAAACTAAAATTAAGCGAAATTTTGAGTAAATTTAGAAAGCAAATTGCAGGAATTTTAGGAGGAGAGGAAAACTGGGAGAAACTCAATGAGAAAGAAGTTGAGGATATCATGAGATTCTACCTTTCTTACTCTGAAGATGAGGCAATTTTCGTGGACTGGTATTCAACGCTTTTTATCGGTGGTGAGGAATATCTTGATGGACTCATTCAAACCGTGGAAATAGCAAAAATCCAACTTTTAGAGTTGAAGACTTATGATAACCTTCTTGATAAGAGAATTGAGAAAGCTTACAGCTCCTTACGCACAGTATTTGTTCATTCATCTACTGGTATTGCCTGGCTGAGCAGAACCTATACCGAACTTTCGAGAACAGCGAGCGAACTGGCAGAACTGAGAATTGAAGTAGTCGACTACGTTAACGATCTCAGAAACATTCTAAAATTTACTGGAGACTGGTATCTTGGCAAACTCTACAGCGCTCTTAGCGAAAGATTCAGGATTGTTGAGTGGCTAAGTCTTGTAGACAAGAAACTAGATCAGCTGCAAGAACTTTATTCTATGGCAATGGAGAGAGTTGATGTTTACAGGGCGACAACTTTAGAGTTTTTGGTATTGCTTCTAATTGTTTCCCTCGTGTTTCTTCAGATTATCATGGTGGTAAAGCTTTGAGTTTTATTTATTTCAAAGATTTAGGCATACCTAAAAATTTATAAACAAGGACTTTATAGTGAAAAAAGAGAATGAGAACCTTAGAAAACGCAGTCGGAAAGGTTAGAGTGGTTGAGATTACAGGCGGAAAGGGATTCACGCGTAGACTTGCTGACATGGGTTTAACTCCTGGACAGATAGTTGAAGTTCTAACCAATGGTCCTCCTGTTATAGTGAAAGTAAGAGATACCAAAATAGCGCTTGGTAGGGGGATTGCAAGAAAGGTGATTGTGGAATATGTTGAATAGAATTTACTTGGTTGCCCAACCCAATTCAGGAAAAACAACTCTTTTCAATCTTCTTGCTGGAGAGAATTGTTACGTTGCAAACTGGCCTGGAAAAACGGTGGACGTCTTTCAAGCAAAAATCATACACCATGGGAAAGAGATAGTTCTTGTAGACCTTCCAGGAATAAATAGCTTTAAAACTCTTAGCAAAGAAGAAAAATTGACAAAGGACGTTTTGCTAAGAGAAGAAGGTGTTGTGGTAGTCCTTTTAAATGGGGAATCATTATATCGATCACTATACTTTGCAATTCAGATTCTTGAAATAAGAGACAAGGTGATTTTGGCGATAAATAAGTCAGACTATCTTGAGAAAAAGGGAATTCACCTAAATCTTGAAATTCTCAAAGAAAAGCTCGGCGTGGAAATTGTGAAAATCAGCGCTCTCCACGGAACTGGAATAAATCAACTCATGGATCGGATTATGGACGTTCTTGAAGGTAGGATAAAGAGCAAAAAGCTCAGAATAAATTATGGTGCTCTTGAGGCGTATCTGGCGAAGGCTGAACAAGTTATAGGCGAAAGAAGTCTGGCAATAAAGGCGATAGAGGGAGAGGAAGAATTTATTGCAACACTCTCCGAAGATAAGAAGAAGCAGATCGAGGAGATTAAGAGAGAAATTAACGAAAAATTTGCAAACCCGGAAGAGATAATGGCAATGCACCGATACAGGTTTGTGGAAGAGCTACTAAGCTCTGCATTTAAGGAAGTAAAGTTAGCATCAGTTTCGTTCGAGGAAAAATTGGATAAAATCTTTTTTAGTAAATTAGGGCCAGTTTTTTCAATTTTTATCCTATTTAGCTCACTTTTGGTTGCATTTACCGTAAATTTTGGATTTCCACTAAATATTGTCCTCAGACTCCTTGGGCATGTATCTCTTGCAGATTATCTGGAAAATTACAGCTTTGTTGGTATTGTGTCGTCTCTCTTCGATTTTTTGTCTGAACAATTACAAATATTAATGCCCGACTCTTTTCTAAAGAATCTTTTAGTTAACGGTGTTTTAGCTGGAATTGGGGCTGTGATAGCCTTTTTTCCACTGATATTGGTTTTGAACTTCTTTATCTCTCTGATCGAAGACAGCGGTTTAATGGCAAGAATTGCAATCTCAATGGACAGATTTCTATATTTATTTGGATTGACGGGAAAATCTGTTTTCCCCTTCGGAGTTAACATGGCATGTAATGTTCCTGGAGTGATGTGCTCGAGAATCCTCGAAACAGATAGTGAAAGGATTAGAGTTGCAATGGCGTCCCCATTTGTCATCTGCCAAGCAAGACTACTTGTGATAGTTCTCTTTGCATCATTCCTCCTCACTTCCCCGCTTATCCAGAGCGCCGTGGTTATTTTCGTATATCTTATTTCCGTTCTTCTTTTCTTGGTATCCGCTAAGCTTTACGGAAAAGCAGTCAAAGAGCGGAGCTCTGAACTCCTTCTCGAGTTGCCACCCTACCACATGCCCAGCCTGAAGGTAACTTGGTGGATTACATGGGAGAGAAGTAAGGCCTTCATTTTCAAAATAGCCAAGTTAATTCTTCTATTCTCTATAATTGCATGGTTTTTGAACTATTCCGGTATTTCTAATTTGATTGGAGAATTAATAGCAAGTTTACTCCTTCCTATTGGTCTGAATGATCCCGGTCTGGGTTTTGCATTACTAATGGGGCTCTTCGCAAAAGAGCTCATAATTTCTTCTCTCGCAGTCTCATTTGGAACTGCGGATCTGAGTCAGATATCAGCAGAATTGTCGCTAACGAATGCTCAATCAATTGCGCTCATAATCTTTGTAGCGTTCTACACACCCTGCATCGCAACGTTATCTGCAATGTATGCTGAAATCAGGAATTATAAACTTCTCGCCTTTGCCATGGCATTCCAGCTTTTTGTGGGCTACTTACTTGCTCTATTGACTTATTTAGTCCTTTCTTGACTGCTAAGCTCTTTAAGCTTGTGGTAAAGGGTGGGCAAGAACAACCCTACATCTGTAACAACCCCAATGGCCTGATGGGTTCCGCGATCCATTAACTTCATCACCGTCGCGGGATTAGAATCAACACAGATGGTTTTAACCCATGAAGGGAGAAGATTCCCTACTGCAATACTATGTAATGTTGTAGCAAGCATCAAAACCATGTCTATACCTTCTAAAGCTTTCTTCATTTCTGCCTTTGCTACCATTACGTCAGTTATAACTTCTGGCAGGGGACCATCATCCCTTATTGATCCCGCAAGAATGAAAGGAACATTATTGCGAACACATTCGAACATAATTCCATCTTTTATGATTCCTTTCTCCACCGCTTGCTTTATGCCCCCAGCAGCAATTACTTTGCTGATCGCGTAGAGATGATGTCTGTTCCCACCTGGCACGGGTTTACCGGTTTTAATATCCATACCCAAAGAAGTGCCAAAAATCGAAACTTCGATATCATGAACAGCCAGAGCATTTCCGGAGAGAAGCAAATCTACAAAACCGTCTCGAATCATTCCAGCCAATGCATCTCTTGCTGCAGTGTGATCTACCGCAGGCCCGGCTACGACAGCCATCTTCCCATCGCGTCTCTTTAACTCAAGAATTTCTGCTGCAATAGCTTCAATCATCTTTTCTGTTGGTCTTTCAGTAGATACTTTGCCCCCCATAAACTCAAAATATGTAGATTTTCTCGGTCTCTCTGGTGGGATCACTCTAACCCCTTTTTCCCCAATAACAACAAGATCTCCTTTTCTGACTTCGCTGATTGGAACGCATAGAGCTCTTCCGTCTTTGATTACGATTACTCTGTCCATGGCAATTCCTTCAACTTTAAGCCATTTGCCCTTATAATGAACAAAGGTAAGATTGTTTGTAGTGACGTAGAAGTTATCTGGCAAAATCCTATCTCCCGGTGCTTCAGCCAACTCAATCTCCTCAGCATCCGGAATTCTTGCTCCAATCTTATGCAACTCCTTAAGGATTAACCCGAGATGTTCTTCGTCTTTTCCAAAAACAATTATCCTTGCGTAGCTGTAGTCTTGTTTTCTTTTCCCAACCTTGAATTCTATAATTTCAAATTCACCTTCAAGATCGAGAATTAGATCCAGTGCCTTTGGAAAGATCATCGAATCTATCAAATGCCCCTCAAATTCAAGCTCGCGAGCTATCATAGATTCTCCTTAAGATACCGGAATAAATAGTCTCTTGTCTCTATGATGGAGTTCTCTTCCCGGGTCTCGATCGTAAGATACCCACCATAATCTTTAAGAGGTAACAAACTTAGATCAACTTTTCCTTTTCCAAGAGCTAAATGCTCGTCTTTTTGGCCGTTGTTGTCATGGAGATGGATATTTATCACTCTGTCGAAATGTTCAAGAAATATATTACATTGCTGGAGCAAATAGTGACCGATATCGAGCGTTAAAAAAAGCTCCGTATCATTTAATATCTCCCTTAATGCCCTCTCAATACCACCGCTGATCCCAATTGTGTTTTCAAGGGCTAATTTAACCTCAGTTCTTCTTAGAAAGGGCTTCAATTCTTTAAGCAAAACCCTCTCATTGTGTTTGTCATATATTGCTTGCGGAAAATAAAAGTCACCGTTATTTATAAAGCCAGGATTCCAGCCTATGTGAAATGTTACCACTTCCGCACCACACCGATCAGCGATGTGGAGAACTCTCTGCATTTCCGCATAACTCGCCTTACGCATGACTTCACTCGTAGATATAAAATTCGTCGTAGTGGTTGGTAAATGAATGAGAAGGTCGACATCATAACTCCATTTAAGCTCAATCAGCTCGTTATAGCTTAAAGCGTCGGGGGAGAAAAAAGGATGATCCATGAGTATTTCGATGTGCTCAAAACCATTGTTTGTAACGAACTCGAAAGCTTCCTTAGGGTTGTGTCTAACGTCAGGCTGTGCTCCAATTTTCATAATTCCACCATAGTTCCTATGCCCTCTTTTGTGAAGAGCTCCAAGAGAATTGCATGTTTCTTTGAGCCGTCTATTACATGAACTTTTTCAACACCACCACGCAAAGCCTTCGCAATTGCATCGAACTTGGGCAACATACCGCCTTTTAGAACTCCCTTTTCGTAGAGTTGCTCGAGTTCTGAAAGCTTTATTCTTGAGATTAGGGAATTTTTATCGTTTACATCTCGTAAAATTCCTGGAACATCGGTTAGCATTATTAACTTTTTCGCCCTTAATGCACTTGCAATATCTCCTGCGACACTGTCTGCATTCAGGTTGTAGACATTGCCTTCGAGATCAGCAGAAACTGGAGATACAACTGGAATAAATCCGTTATCGAGTAAAAGTCTAAGAATGCCGGGATTGACAAGTTTTGTTTCACCAACAAATCCAAGATCCACCATAGTTTCTTCCATTCCTTTTTTTAGCTTTAGAAGTTTCTTTTCTGCAACAATCAGCAGACCATCTTTTCCGCTCAAACCAACTGCCTTTCCTCCATTTTTTATGAACATAGAAACAATTCTTGAGTTTATTTTTCCATCTAAAACCATTTCTACAACTTCCATGGTCTCCCTGTCTGTTACTCTAAGCCCCTCAACGAATTTGGGTTTCAATCCAAGTCTTTCCATTTTTTCAGAGATCTCGGGGCCGCCGCCATGAACCACAACCGGCTTTATACCTGTAAAATATAGAAGAAGGATATCCTTGACGATCTCCTCGAGAACTTCGTCGTTTACCATTGCATGCCCCCCGATTTTGAACACCATTGTCTGTCCATAGAACTCCTTTATGAATGGGAGTGCTTCAAGTAGAACCTCAACATTCTCCATGAAATGAGCCTGTTTAATGGATTAAGAATTTTGCTGAGCGTAAAAGAATATAGATATATTTTTAAATGCTTCAAGTATTTCATGCCTTACCGTGATCTCAGAGAATTCATTGAAAAGCTTGAATCCTCTAATGAACTGGCCAGAATAAAGGTTGAGGTAAGTCCAGAGCTTGAAATTACTGAAGTTACTGATAGAGTTGTCAAATCTGGTGGCAAAGCTCTGCTTTTCGAGAAACCAAAAGGTTATTCGATACCAGTTTTCATCAACGCATTCGGAACAAAGAAAAGAATGCTTATGGCTCTCGAAATAAGTGATTTTGATGAGATCAGGGAAAGAATCCTTTCAATCTTAAAATTAAGACCATCATCATTTATAGACATGATGGAGGGACTGGAATCACTAAAAGATCTAATAGCTATCGCTCCGAAAAAGGTCAGCGATGCTCCATGTAAAGAAAAAAGGGCGGAAAGCCTCGATAAGTTTCCAATTTTAAAATGCTGGCCAAAAGATGGTGGGAAATTTATTACTTTGCCAGTCGTTATAACCAAAGACCCAGAAAGCGGAGAACTGAATGCAGGAGTATACAGAATGCAGGTTTTCGATGGTAGGACAACAGGAATGCACTGGCAAATTCACAAGCATGGGGCAGAGCATTTCAGGAAATATAGGGAACTTGGAAAAGATCGGATAGAAGTTGCAGTAGCCATTGGAGTGGATCCAGCAGTGCTTTACTCCGCTACCGCGCCATTACCAGAAGGTGTAAGTGAGTTTGCGTTTGCAGGATTTTTGAGAAGAGAAAGAGTTGAGCTTGTTGACTGTGAAACAGTTGACTTACAAGTTCCAGCTACTGCTGAAATTGTGCTTGAGGGATATGTTAAAATTGACGAACTTCGATTAGAGGGGCCTTTTGGAGACCACACTGGTTACTACACCCCTCCAGAACCTTATCCGGTTTTCAGAATTACCAATATCACCCATAGAGAGGATCCAATTTATCATGCAACCGTCGTCGGAAGACCACCAATGGAGGACGCTTGGCTTGGAAAAGCAACAGAAAGGATATTTTTACCGATTATACGGCTTTTGAATCCAGAAATAGTTGACATCAATCTTCCAGTAGAAGCTGGATTCCACAATCTCGCAATAGTCTCCATTCGCAAGAGATATCCCGGACAGGCTAAGAAAGTAATGTTCTCCCTTTGGGGAACAGGGATGCTCTCTCTGACAAAGATTGTGATCGTTGTTGACAGTGATGTTAATGTGCACAATTTGAGCGAGGTAATATGGGCCGTGACTACCAGGTTTG
The DNA here is from genome assembly GCA_038734275.1 of Archaeoglobaceae archaeon. Classification (NCBI taxonomy): domain Archaea; kingdom Methanobacteriati; phylum Methanobacteriota; class Archaeoglobi; order Archaeoglobales; family Archaeoglobaceae; species Archaeoglobaceae archaeon. The sequence goes on along the minus strand of JAVYOO010000008.1, from coordinate 39,064 downwards.
ATCCGGCAAAAGATGTCGTGATTCTACCACCTTCTCCAACAGATGCGCTGGACCATTCTGCTTATCTTCCAAGTCTTGCAGGGAAGCTCGGAATCGATGCAACAAAGAAATTAAGAGAAGAAGGCTACGAAAGAGAATGGCCGGAAGTAGTTGAAATGTCTCCTGAAGTTAAAGAAAGGATAAAGAGGATTTGGGGAGAAATAAGCAGATTTTTATGAGCGTTGTGAGTTTGAGCAAAAAATTGTTCGTATTACCAAAAATAAAAACTTTAGCGTTTGTTTACAGCTCATTGGTTCTTATTTTTGGTTTTCTAGATTTTAGTATGCTCCTATTCACGATTCTCATAACACTAACTACTCTCTGCTCTATAAAGCTTTTAAAACTTCGATTTAATCTAAAAAGGGTTCTTTTCCTTTCGATTTTGGTAGCTGTGCTTAGTTTCTCTTCTTTTATAATTTCTGGAAGCTTTTCTGGTTCCTTCTTTCTATTTCTTGCTGTGATTTACTTTTGTTCCGAGCGAGGTTTTATACCAGCAGTTCTCGTCTCGGCAATTCCCTTTTTGATAGTAGAGCCCAGCTCATTTTTCGTAATTTTTATCTCATCTGTTTTATTTTATATTTATCTTAAACTAATGGATGTGAAAATCAAAAATTCAACCATGAGGGAATTCGTTGAGAGCTTCGTTAGATTCTGGCTGACAAATGAACCAAGATACGCTGAGGAGATTCTGATAAAAAACTCTGAAGTGTTCAGCGGAAGGGTTAGATGCATTAAAATAAACGAGTTCAAACTGATCTCGACAGATTTTCATCCCGGCCCTTTTAGAAATGTCGGAGGGGCAAAACTCGTGGACTCGCTCGGTCTTCCAGAAGGTGTTTACCTACATTCGCCGTCATCACACGAAAGAAATCCCGTATCTAAAGAAGAAGTAGAAAAAATTCGCAGTGCTTTAAACTTTGATTGGATAGAAATTTTTCCATTCAGACCTTTTGAACTTGAAAGCGATAATTTTAAGGTTTTTTGCTTGCCATTTGACAAGATTAAACTGATATTCGTTAGTGGGAAAAAAAGACTTGACGATTTCGTGATCAATTCCAAGAACTTTGTAGTGGACTGCCATAATGCAAACTTTTTTGGTGACCTAACGATTGATGAAATAAAGGAGATAGAAAAACTCGTAAGGATCGCTGAAAACACAAATTCTGAACCGATCAGTGAAGTTTATGGAGCATTTATAAAAATAAACGCTGAGACTGAAAGTATTTCGAGATACGTTTCTGCAATTCTACTGGATTACGGCTTTGTAAGATACGTAATAGTGGTCTTTGATTCGAATAACGTTTTACCAGAGTTCAGAGAAATCGTAGAAAAGAAGTTCCTTGAAATTGGATTCAAAGCTGTGGTATGTTCAACGGACAATCATGCCAAAACCGGTATTAATATAAAGGAATCTTACAAGCCGGCTGGAGCAGTTGCTGAAGATTCTGAACTTCTAAAAATTTTACTTGAGAGGTGTAAAAACCCAGAATACGAAAAATTGAGCTTCAGCTACGGAGAATCAGTTGTGAGTGTTAAAGTTCTGGGTAGCTTGAAGGATAAGATTGAAGAAGTTGCCAGTAAGGCAGGAAGATACGTCTATTTGTTCTTTATTTTTGTATTTATTAGCTGGCTTCTTGCAATTATGATCCCGAAATCTATTTAGATAAGGAAGCAGTCAGTCTTATTGGGTGATCAATGTGGAAGGTTTGGAGGAACTGATCAGAGAAGACTACTACGTGATAAACTCTGAGGAAACATTATCAAAGCTTTTTCCATTGATAGATAAGCTTGGAAAGGACAGGGCTCAGGCGATACTGGTAGAAGAGGACGGGAAAATTCTTGGAGTTGTAAGAGAGAAAGATCTGATACGTGGCAGAGCGCTAAAAAATCCACACGAAACCAAAGTCAAATCACTTCTTGTTCGAACTGGAATAATTCCTGCATCAGATTTAACTCCGGAAAAAGTCGCAAGAAGATTTGTAGAGGATTCTACTCCGTTTGTTGTCGTTTCATTGAATGGGAGGTTAGGTGTGATCTATATAAATGATTTTATTAAATTTATAAAAAACAAATTTGAGGGAATTAAGGTAAGAGACTTGATGAACGAAGAGTTTACAACTGTAAGAAGATTTGACACTGTAGCAAAAGCTCTTTCATTAATGAAAAAGAATGGCGTGGACAGAGTAGTTGTTGTTGACGAGCGTGGCAAAGTAATAGGGGTGCTTACAGGCAAAGACATCATAGATAGAGTGATATCTCCAAGAAAGAGAGCAAGAAGCGGAGATTTCAGCGGAGAAAAAGAAAAAACGCTTTCGATAATGGTTGAGAGTATAATGAGTGCCCCACCAATATGTGCAAAAGCAGGAGACAGTATTTCAGATGTAATAGAGTTGATGGCTGAGAACAGAATTTCGAGTGTTGTTGTCGAAAAAGACGGTGTTCCCGAGGGCATTTTAATGAAAAGAGACATACTTGAATACTTCCTGCGTCTTGAAGAAAAGAAAGAATTTGGAGTTCAGTTCGTTCTCCAGAATATTAACACGGATGAATTCGAGAGAGGTGAGATAGTAAAAGACTTGGATAGATTTATGCGGAAATACAGGGATTTTCTTGGTGAAACTCAGATATATGTTTATCTGAAAAAGCAGAGGGTCCATTTCAGGGGTCTACCACTGGTAATTGCGAAGATAAAGCTATGGAGTGTCAAAGGACTTTTTATTGCAAGTGGAGAAAGCTGGGGAATTGAATTTGCAATCCACGTAGCATTAGAAAAGCTTGAAAGAGAAGTGCAAAAAGAAAAAGAGTTGATAGAGGAGGAGAAGCTCGAAAAAGCCGTTTACGAGTTCTTTGAATGATTAAGCCTTATTTTTATACTTTCTGCATGATATTTTAATCCCTCAGCTTCTGCAAGCTTCACTACCGCATTTCCTATTCTTTTAAGGGTGTCCATGCTCAATTGCTGAAATGTAAATGATTTCATGAAACTTTCCACCGTGAGACCACTGTATATTTTTGCATAACCCAAGGTCGGCAAAACATGGTTTGTTCCCGCAGCATAATCGCCCATGGCAACTCCGGAGAACTCGCCAATGAAAACACTTCCTGCGTTTTTGATCTTACTCAAGTACTTTTCTGCATCTCTGCAGAAGATTGAGAGATGCTCGGGAGCGAATTCATTTGAAATCCTTATAGCCTCACCCAAGTCTTTTACGAGTTCCACTGCAAGATTTGCTTCACCCATCACATTCCCAACAATTCTTTTAACCTCTTCAGCAATTTTTTCCGAAGTAGTCAGAACAACAGCAATTGCCAAAGGATCGTGTTCCAATTGGGCTAAGCAGTCGTAAGCTATGAATTCTGGATTTGCAGAATCGTCGGCAATTACAAGGATCTCTGAAGGGCCTGCAGGCATATCTATTGCGACATCTTTGGCAACGAGCAGTTTTGCTGCTGTAACATAAGCATTTCCTGGACCCACAATTTTTTGAACTTTTGGTATGCTTTCGGTTCCGTATGCCATTGCTGAAATTGCTTGGGCTCCACCAACGCAGTAAATTTCGTCAAAACCCGCCAAATCACATGCTACGAGTGTTAAAGGGTTCACTTTCCCTTCAGAATTTGGGGGTGTGCATGCTATGAGTTTTCCAACACCTGCGATTTTTGCTGGAATTCCTGTCATTAGAGCTGTAGAAGGATAGCTTGCCCTACCTCCCGGAACGTATGCGCCAGCAATATCTAATGGCGCGTATATTTTACCCATAATACAGTCTTCAAAGTGAATTTTAATCTCTCTCTCGACAGTTGTAAGCATGTGGAACCTCTCAATGTTCTCCTTCGCAGTTTCTAAAGCGTCAATAAGCTCATCATCGATCTCCTCATAGGCTGCATCTATTTCTTTCTTTTTTATTCTTAGCCTTTTCAACTCCACTTTGTCAAAAAGCTTTGTATACTTCAGAACGGCCTTATCGCCGTTCTTTCTAACGTCTTCCACAATTGGTTTTACTTTTTCTATAAATTCTTCAAAGTTTACCTTTTTTCTTACGCTATCTATATCCATAACTCCCCCTCAATTTGTCGAAAAAACGATCTATGGTGCCATATTTAAGAACTATCCTCATATAGAGATCATCCAAAACTCTGCTCGAGGCACCCCAAACGAGTTCTCGAGCACACTCAAAATTGGGCCCCCAATCGGCAATTCTTCTCGATCTCAGAACTCTTTCAAGACTATCAACAAGAACTTTGCTCACTTCTTTGGTGTCTGGTTTAAACTCTTTTTCGTCGGTTATGCCAACAATCGGGCACAGCGGGATCCTATATTCTCTTACTTCTCTGGATTTTAAAAAACCGATTACCTCTACCTTCCTTTTGTCAACTCCAAGTTCTTCTTCGAACTCTCTTAAGGCAGTTTCAATAACATCTTCTCCCTCCTCTCGCATTCCACCGGGAAATGCTATGTGCCCTGCATTGCGTGTCAGGCTTTCTCCTCTTTTTATCATCAGAATTTTCGGTTCTCTACAGTCAAGAATAGGGACAAGCACAGCAGCCATTACTTCTTTGTTAAACTCCGGGTTGAGTATTTCTTTTAGCATTTCTCTAAGCACAACTCTTGTTTTTCACAAAATATATAAGATTTTAGAAGGGTATCTACTATTTAATTTAGTCAATCTTTTAAAGCATTTGGAAACAGATTTATATCCATCAAACAAATTTCTGCGAGATGGCCCGGATGGGGTAGTGGTTATCCTCTGGGACTGTGGATTCCAGGACGCGGGTTCGAATCCCGCTCCGGGCCCTAACTTTTTTGAAGATCGATAACACCTTTATTCACCAATACTATACTTGTGTTCGGTTTACTAATAAAAAATTACGAGGTTTTCAAAAAGATAAAATAGCATTTAAAAAGTTAAACCGTCGAACTCGCTTGATTTTCTCGGATTTTATGAAAAATAAATCCTGGATGAGCTTCTAAATTCCATAAAAGCTATTTAATTGACGACAAAAAGCAAACATCAGCGACAAATTTTGTTGAAAAACCGAAGATTTTTACTGCACAAGATAGGAATGGAAGTTGAAACTTAGTTCTTGCAGACAGGTCATATCGTGTCTTCTAATGAAAAAATTAATATATTGAGGGTGAGAGATCTAACCATGGCCATGAGCGGGGAAATAACTACTTTTTTTGGAATGAGAGTTTTTACGGATGAAGGACGATATGTTGGCAGAATTGAAGACGTGATGATCGACAGCGATACGAACACGATCACTGGGATAGTCGTTGTGGACTACAACAAGGCAATAATAGATTCAACGGCGAGGGGCGTGGTAATACCTTATCGTATAGTAAGAGCGGTTGGGGATATAGTAATAGTAAGAGATGTATTTACCAGAAAGAAGATACCCGCTTCTGAAATGAGAGAATTAGTTTTAGGCGATTCAGAAGAATAACCAAATTAATTGTTTTCGTTTTTTGGGTCTTTAAAGTTTATCGGTCCCGAATAAAAACCAAAAAACTTATATTCATCATTTAATCGAGTGGAATTGGTGATAGAATGAGCGAAGCAAAAGATCTGATTAAGAAGATGTGCGATATACAGAACCAAGACCCAGAAGTTCAGGCAGCATTGAAGGGCTGGAGCGGAGTAGTGCAGTATCAGATTGACGGCGAGGAGTTCTATGTAGAGTACAAACCAGATGGCAAGTGTGAGTTTAAGGAAGGCAAAGCCGAGAAACCAACATTCACAATTATCGCCAGTTCCAAGTTCTGGTGCGACGTTCTCAGGGGCAAGGAGGATCCAGTTGCAAGCTTCATGATGGGTAAATACAAGATTACTGGCAACATAATGGAGTCCCAGAAGCTTGCAAAAATTGCGAAACAATTCAGAGGTAAGTATCAACTTTAGAAAGTTTTTTAATCCCTTAAACTCCTTTTTTTTGTGCAACCGGATTACCTCGGTTACAGAAGGCAAAAGCTTTTTCCATACGGTGCAAACAATTTGGTTCTGTTCGTATGCCTGATTCTCTTCTTTATATCGATCTTTTTACCATACAAAATGGTCGATCTGTTTGCCCTGCATCCAGATCAGGTTTTGATCAAGCCATGGCAATTGGTTACAAGTATTTTCCTTCACATTGATTTCTGGCACTTTTTCATAAATTGCTTTGTTCTACTTTTCTTTGGGGCTGAATTAGAACGGCTTCTTGGTGAGAGAGGATATTTTAAAGTCTTTTTTGCTTCAGGATTGGCGGGAAATTTTGGATACATTCTCTACGCCTACGCCACACACAGCCTGATCCCAGCTCTCGGTGCTTCGGGAGCGATATTTGGTGTTATGGGAACGCTGGCAATTATAGCGCCCGGTATCAAAATCATAATTTTCCCAATTCCGATTCCAGTAAATATCAGAGCTGCGATACTTCTTTTTGCCCTGTATGACTTCGGAATGCTTATGCTTACGACTACCCACATTATTGGAAGCGGGGTTGCATACATTGCCCATCTTACAGGTCTTGCAATCGGAATTATGATTGGAGAAAGAATGAGGTTTAGGTATATTTATGCCTAAGTTCTGGAAAGAAAAGGAAAGATATCGCGGAAAGGTCGAAGATTGTCTAACTGCTATCATAACAACAAGGGGTTGCTCGTGGAGAAAATGCTACATGTGTAGCTACTGGAGCGAGTCGAGAGCAGTAAGCGAAACGGTTCTCAAGGAAGAGCTTGACCAAATTATCGAAAAAGTTGGAGATGCAAGCATTTTGAAAATTTTTACTTCAGGGAGTTTCTTGGACGAAAAGGAAATTCCGGCAGAGTTGAGAAGATACTTTGTAGATCGAATTAAAGAAATAGGTGTAAAAAAGCTGATAATAGAATCCCGACCAGAATTTGTTGATCAAGAGAAGCTTAAGGATTTTAGGGGAATCGAACTTGAAATTGGCATCGGGCTGGAGACAGCTGATGATGCTATAAGGGAGCAGTGTATAAATAAGGGTTTTAATTTTTTGGATTTCATTAAATCTGCAGAAATTATAAGAGGGAGGGGTTTTAGAGTTAAATGTTACCTCTTACTTAAACCTCCTTTTCTTTCAGAAAGCGAAGCGATAATAGATTTGGTTAAATCAGCAGATAAAGTAAAGAACCACGTGGACGTCATTTCGGTCAATCTAATGAACATACAAAAATCCACTCTTGTTGAAAAATTATGGGAGAAGGGGCTTTATAGATCTCCTTGGCTCTGGAGTGCTATCGAAGTCCTAAAAAATATCCAAACTGAGGTTATCTGTGATCCGGTAGCAGGTGGTAAGATTAGGGGCCCACACAATTGTGGTAGATGCGACAAAAATGTTGTGAGTGCAATCAAGCTGTTCTCCCTAACTCAAGATAAAGAAATGCTCGATATCGAGTGTGAATGTAAAAAAATTTGGCTTAAGTCCTTAGAGTTTGAAAAATATTCAAGAATTCCGCTTTTTGACTAAAATCTGAAGTGTGGTGCCCATGGTGGTTTGAAGATAGCTGAAAACATCATGCCAAAGATCAATGAGAGTATCATTACGCAGATTACGCTTATTATTACCGCAAGGATTGCTTGAAGCCATCTGAGATCAAGAATCTCCTTGAATACCCATAGATAGATAACCGCAAATATTATTGGAGCGAATAAGGTTATCAACGGAATAAATGATAAAATCACTGTTATAAAAGCAGAAGCCACGAAAGCAACAAGATTGGCAAATCCGCATTTGAGCAGTGGCCTTCTTTTCCCAATTAGTGCAAGTGATACCCATATAAAGAACCCAGGAATTACTATTAGCAATAAAAGCAGGATTAAAAGAAAAAATATTGAGATCAGACTCATTCCAAGTATTGTTATCGCTTCAGAGAAGAATTGCACCATCTTCAGCACCTGTTACAAGCTTTGAATACCTTGCCAAATATCCCCTTAGCTCTTTCTTCGGTGGTTTCCAATTTTTACGTCGATCTTTAATTTCTTCCTCACTCAATTTCACGTCAAGTCTTCTTGCAGGAATGTCTATAGAAATTTGATCTCCATTTCTAAGCAGACCGATTGTTCCACCTTCAATTGCCTCAGGAACAATATGGCCTATGCACGGCCCTCTCGTAGCACCACTAAATCTACCATCAGTTACCAGAGCCACCTTCTGCAACCCCATTCCAGCAATAGCCGCTGTTGGAAGCAACATTTCCGGCATGCCAGGAGCACCCTTTGCACCCATGTATCTAATGACCACAACATCACCTTCAGAGATCTCATTGTTCAGAATGGCTTTTAAAGCCATCTCTTCACCATCAAAGACTTTTGCTTCTCCTTCAAATTTTAGCATATCTTCACGAATTGCAGAAACCTTAACAACTGCACTGCTGGCAAGGTTTCCCTTGAGTATAGCTATTCCTCCCTCTTTGCGATATGGCTTTTCTGACATTATTATATCTCTACCCCTAGTAATCGCAGTATCCGCAATCTCGTATAGCTTTTTACCGCTCACTGTCATCTCATTGCTAAAGTAATTTTTCATCTTTTTTATTATCATCGGGACTCCTCCACTCTCGTCCAAGTCTACAACGGTGTCTTTGCTTGCCGGATCAAGTGAAACTATATGGGGTGTTTTCCTGCTTATCTCGTCGAATTTCTCCACTCTCAGTCTGATACCTGCCTCTCTTGCGATGGCTGGCAAATGCAGAACTGTGTTCGTAGAACCGCCAATCATCATGTCCATCGTTATTGCATTTTCAAAAGACTTCTCATTTATGAAGTCAAGAGGTTTTATTTTCTCTTTTACAAGTTCAACAACTCTCTTACCGCTCATCTTAGCAATTCTTAGCTTTCTGGAAGATGCACAGGGGGAAGTTGAGCAATATGGCAAACTTAATCCCAGAGTTTCTGTCAGAATCTGCATCGTGTTCGCAGTGTATAAACCCTGACAGCTCCCACAATAGGGTGCACAAAAATCTTCGTATAATTTTAGTTCTGCTTCACTTATTTTTCCAGATTTATACAGTCCTGCCGCTTCAAAGGCATCTTTTATTGATACTTTTTCCCCTCTTATCCTTTCCGAAAGCATTGGGCCTCCAGTGACTGCAATTGCGGGAATATTGAGTCTTAACATTGCCATTAACATTCCCGGCACAATTTTATCACAGCTTGCCACCACCACAAGTCCATCAAATCCGTGAGCTTCGACCATACACTCTATACTGTCTGCCACAATCTCTCTTGAGGGCAAGGAAAACAGCATTCCCCGATGTCCCATAGCTATTCCATCACATATGCCAATTATTCCGAATTCAAATGGAACTCCGCCTGCTGAGCAAATTCCCTCTTTGACTGCATTTGTGATCTTGTCAAGATTCATATGCCCCGGAACGATTGTGCTGTAGGCGTTTGCAATGCCTATAAATGGCTTATCGAAATCCTCTTCAAGAACACCGAGAGATTTCAGTAAAGCCCGATGTGCGACTCTGTCAATACCTTTTTTCACAATCTCGCTTCTCATAAATTTCAAGGAATTCCAAAAGCTTATAAAGATTTCATCTTCATTTGTTTTATGCGCGTAGAAGAAGTGATGAACAAGAGAATTGAATTCGTTGATCCCGATATAACGGTTTTAGAGGTTATAGAGAAGATCGTCAACAAAAGAATTCGATCTGTTGTCGTGAAACCCAGAGACAAGGACTACGGACTAATAACTATCCGAGATATCGTTTACAAATGCTTGGCAAAAGGATTAGACCCTGAGGATCTAAAAGCTTATGAGATTGCTTCAAAACCACTAATCACTGTAGAAAAAGGCACAAGTATTGGAAACGCCCTTGCCATCATGGAAAAATCAAAGATTGCGAATGTTTTTGTGAAAGAGGGCGAAAAGATCGTTGGAATTGTAAGTTTAATGGATATTATGACCGGATACTTAATAGGGAGACTTTTATGAGGGCGGAAGAGAAAGTTATTAATAATATTGGTCAAATGCTGAATTTAGCCCTCTCCGCTTGTGAATTGCTTCACAAAGCAGTTCTTGAAAAAAACAAAAACTTCTTGGAGGAGGTTTCGAGACTTGAAAGAGATGGAGATGATTTGAGAAGAAGCACCGCACGAGAAATTTACAAGGGGGCCTTTTTGCCGTATCTCAGATCAAATATATTAAGACTCGTTGAAGACGTGGACGACATTTTAAACACGATAGACAAAGCCGGAAAGTATTTCCGAAAAATCCGAAAACTTGATTTTTTGAATTCAGCGTATGAGATCGAAAGAATACTGGAACTGAATGTGATTCTATGCAAAATACTATCAAAAAATTTCTTGGAATTTTTCAAAACACCTGAAAAACTCGGCGAAGCTGTAATTGTGGTGAGAATGCTTGAAAAAGAAGCTGATACCCTCAAACACTCTATACTTGAAAGCTTTAGAGAGGAAGAATTCGAATTGTGGGATGGTATATTCACCTTCAACTTTGTGGAGTCGATTGAAGAAATAAGCGACGTAATTGAAGATACCATGGACACGATTCAAGTGATCGTTCTAAGCCTCTAATCATGACAGAGATAATCTCGCTGATAGCCTTTTTACTGCTTGCATTCAGTATTGGCTCCAATGACACATCAAACGCATTCGGGATCTGCATAGGATGCAAGATAATAAATCTCAAAAAAGCTGTTATCCTCCTTTTTGTTCTTGCTCTTATTGGATTGACTATCCAAGGTGGTAAAGTAATAGAGACTGTTGGTGAAAAAATCACAACACTTAATGCCCAAATCTCCTCAATAGCTTTAATAGTATCGGCATTGGTAGTAATACTCTCAAACTTTCGTGGAAATCCGCTTTCGACTCATCAGGTAATAGTGGGAGGTATTTCGGGAGTAGCTGTAGCTTTTGGTGCTCCCGTTAGTTTAAAAACGCTCTCAGAAATAATTCTATCCTGGATTCTTTCCCCACTTCTGGCTGGAATTCTCGCAATTTTAATATTTTATTCGCTGGAAAGAATTTTGAAAGCACCAACACTAATAGTCGAGAAAACACTGAGACACCTCATGCTGTGCTCCGCAATGTTAATTGCATACAACATGGGAGCAAATGAACTTGCGACTGCAATTGCCCCACTCGTGGCTACCGGGATAGATCGTTCGATCGCGATTCTGGGGCCATTTTTCCTGGCTCTTGGTGCCTTGGCTTTGAGCAGAAGAATTGCAGAGACACTCTGCAAGAAGATAACAACTATAGATCCAAAGTCGGGATTTTCAGCGCAATTCGCAGCTGGTTTAAGTGTTTACACATTTACAGTTCTTGGAATGCCCGTATCTACGACTTATTCACTTGTAGGTGGTATTTCAGCGATTGGACTATCAAAAGGGGTCAGAGCGATCAAGATAGGCAAACTGAGAGAGATAATACTTGGCTGGATTTTTGCCCCTGTTATCGCATTCGTTTTCGGATATGTTATATCAAAAGCATTTATATTTTATTACTAATATAATATTAAAAGAATCTGATCGTCTCCAGGTTCAAAGGGGCTCTTGTTTCGATTTTAAAAGTTTTATAGATTGTAGAGGCTAGATCTATGCACTTACCCTCGTCACCATGGACTGTGATTATCTTTGAAGGCTTTGGTGTTAAATATTTAACGTAATTCACGAGCTGTCTTCTGTCAGAATGCCCGGAGAAACCATCGACAGTTTCAACTCTCATTCTGACTTCAACTACTTCTCTCTTACCATTTGTCGGGAATGGAATTTCTTTCCAACCCTTCTGAACTTTTCTACCCAGAGTTCCCTCTGCCTGGTAGCCAACAAATACTATTGTGTTTTTCTCGTTCGGAGCCAAATGCTTGAAGTATTCCATGACAGGTCCACCATTAAGCATTCCAGAGGGTGAAATTATCACGCAGGGCGAAGGATCGTTGATTATTTCCTCTCTTTTTGAGCTCACGTCTACCTTAACAAAACTCTCGCTTATAAATGGGTTTACACCATTGTAAAAGATCAAATCCCTGAGATTGGCGTTTAAATATTCTGGATAGGCTGTATGAATTGCGGTTGCCTCGTAGATCATTCCATCAATATATATCGGCACTTCTTTTAGTCTCTTCTCTCTTATAGCCTCTTCAAGCACGATCATTACTTCTTGGCTTCTTCCAACCGCAAAAGTGGGAATTAAAACTTTGCCTCCATTTTCTACTGTTGAATTTATAATTTCTACAAGTTTCTGTTCGGCTTCCGTTCTTGATGGCTGAACGTCGTTTGCCCCTCCATAGGTTGCCTCCATGATCAGGGCCTCTAATCTTGGAAAGACACTCGTAGCCCTGTCAAAAAGCCTCGTTCTTTCAAATTTGAAATCACCTGTGAACGCTATGTTATATAATCCTTCGCCAACGTGGAAGTGAGCTATTGCAGAACCAAGGATATGTCCTGCGTTATAAAATGTGAGCCTTAAATCGGGGCTTATGTCTGTTACTTCACCATAATCGAGTGTTATCGTGTGTTTTAAAGCTTCTCTGACCATTGAAGAACTATAAATCGCCTCATTTTCCCTTTCAGCAACCTCTATAAAGTCAAGCTGTAGCAGGATCATCAAATCCCTTGTTGGGGGTGTTACGTAAATAGGCCCATTGTAGCCATACTTGTAAAGCAATGGCACAAGACCGCAGTGATCCAAGTGTGCATGTGTAATTACAACCGCATCGATAGAATCCAATGGCTGAACTTCGGGCAGGTAGAGATAAGGAGTCTCGGACACGTTGCTTACATTAACGCCACAGTCAATCAAGACCTTCGTGTTCCGAGTTTGAAGAAGATAACAGCTTCTCCCTACCTCCCTGCAGCCACCCAAAAATGAGACTCTAACCCAATTCTCATCTAAAATTACTCTCCTGTGTATTCTCTCGCCAACTCTTTTTAATATGTCTCTTCTATCTTCACGAACGCTGGTGAGATAATTTCTAATGCTCTCTATTATCTTAGACTTTATGGGAGGAGTCCTCATTACTCTGGGACTCCAGCCAACTTCCTTCATTATCTCTCTAAAAGTGGCTCCCTGCTTTCCTATAACAATTCCCGGCTTTTCCGCTTCTATTATTACCTCTCCGTTCTCCTCATCAAAGCTTATATTGGAAATCTTGGCCTCTTCGGGTACTATCTTCTTTATTATCTCTTCTGCTTCATTTTTCGGCTTTAATATCTTTGGATCCGGCCTGATTACTATTCTTTTCCTCAACTCTTTTGCGAGCTTTTTGATAAGATCGATTCCCGCGATTTCCTGTGGATTTTCGATATAAACCACTAAAAGTGGACCCTCAAATTCTACATTCTTAATCCTTACGTTCTCAGGAACGAGTTCCTTTACCTTTGTCTTTATTTCCTCCAGCTCTACCATCTCACTACTTCCTGAACTTTGAGATTATAATTTCAATCTCCTTTGGCTCCAACTGATGAAATTCCTTTTCTGTGATCCTTACTACATCTATACCATCTCCAGAAGCAGAATCTCGCTTCATGGCGGACATAATCGCCCTTACAGCCAATTCCACCGCCTCTCCCGTGGTTGTATCTGGCGTAAATCTATCTTCAAGGACACCATAGGCAGTGTAACTACCACTACCCGTTGCCACAATTTCTTTTTCCTCAATAGCACCACCTATTGGATCGATCGAGAAAATCTTGGGCCCTTCTTCATCGACGCCTCCAATCAGTAGCTGAACGAGATAAGGATAATATCTATAGGAGTTAAGTAGATTCGAAGTCAATGTCGCAATCGCTCTGACAGTGGGTTTTCTCTCTCTTTTAATTTCATAAAGACTTGCTTCGACTTTTATAATTCTCGCAAGAAACTGAGCATCACCAACGCTTCCAGCTGTGGTCATAGCAATTCTATCTGCAACCTGATAGATCTTCTTAGCTGTTCTGCTCGCAATTAAGTTGCCCATCGTTGCTCTCTTTTCGGTGGCGAGCACTACTCCATCCTTGCAGACCAAGCCTACCGTGGTCGTTCCCTTATATATCTTTCCATCCATATCCATATATCCACCCAAAATAGCCCACTCGGGCACTAATAATGGTAGAAAAAAAGGTTTTTAAAGATTTCGCCGATTTACCAGTATGATCCAAGATGCGATAGCGATAGGAAAGATGCTATTTCAATCTAAGCTGGTTGATGGAGCAAGCGGGAATCTCAGCTTTCGTGAAGGGTCAAAAATAATGATCACAAAGTCAGGAGCAAATCTTGGAGCTTTGGATGAGAATTCATTCGTTGAAATAACTCATCCCTCTGCCTCGAGAGATCGGTTGGTGCATGCCATGATTTATAAGACAACAGACTACAACGCTGTTATCCACTGCCATGGTGTTTTTAATGTAGTTTTAAGTATTATAAAAGACAAAATATCCCCCTTAGACTTGGAAGGAAAGCTATTCTTGAAAGAACTAAATGTTGTAGATATTGAATTCGGAACACCCGAATATGCGGAAGCCATTGCAGAGAGGATTAAAAATAATGGAGTGATAATTGCCAAAGCCCATGGCATTTACTCTGCAGGAAAAAACTTGGCAGAAGCTTTCAACAAAGCGTGCTACGCAGAACATTCATGCGAGATTCTATACTATTTAAGTCTTCTCGACAAGCTTTAACATCGCAAAAGCTGGAAAAAGCTTTGAAGCTTCTCCGTAAATTTTAGATAGTTTTGTGCAATCAAACGCATGCTCTACTAAAAACTCACCAATACCACATGCCAAAACTCTTTTTAATCCATATTGCAACACTTTCGATCTAATTTCTTCCCCAAGGATCTTTATTATTGTTTTCCTTGTCATTAAAGCCAACAATTTTACGTTTTCTTCGCCAAGCTCTTCAAGATCGCAACAAACGGTTCTCGCAAGTCTTCGCATACAATCCGTTACTCCTTTTCCAGCAGAATCCGGAGTATCGCAGTTGTAGTCTTCCTCATCGATCTCTCCAGTTATTCGAAAAACATCTGCGGTTATGGCAAAGAATTCTGGGCAGAGTTCCACTCCTTTAAAGCGTCTTAGAACATAAAATACAGGAGTTCTCAGAACTCCGATGTAGATTAGTTCCCTTCTCTTCAGTCGTTCAAAGTCGGTTTTTGCAGACATTACTCTGTCTTTTACTGGAATAAGATCTGTCGTCGTCGAACCCATGTCTACAAACAGAAAGTCCCTGTATCCCTCCGCCAATAAAAAAGTAACTGAAGCCATCCAGTTACTGGCACAAAACTTCAGGGGATCTTCAATCTCCTTTGTAAGGTGTCCATCTATATCTAAAAAATAGACTTCTCTGAATACTTCATAACATTTTTTCGCAATAAACCCCACACCCTCTTTTTTGCTCTTGAATACGTCCGCAAGTTCTGCAGTAATTACAACCCCGGCTTTTTCTGCTCCAAAATGATTTGCAATCTCTTTTAGCTTATTTCCCAATTCTGGAGCTTTTTTCCACATTGGAAAATAGATAATTTTGTTCTCTTGGCCGTTCGTAACTTTTAGGTTTGCTCCGCCTATGTCAATCCCCAATGAATTCATTGAGCGTTCCCTCTCCAAAAGTGAACTCCTGATAATCTTCACCCACAGGATAGTAACGAACAGCGATCTTTGGAGGGGGAAAGAAGTGCCCCATATGGGTTAGAACAACTTTTTTCGCCTCAACCCTCTCCGCCAGAGACAAAGCCTCTTTGGCATTCATGTGCTTCTTAAACTTACCGCTTGGAGCGATTGAGTCTACTATAAACAAATCGGGTTTATGCATTTCCGCAATACTGGTCTCAGGTATTTCTATGTTTGTATCTCCTGTTATAACAATTCTGTAGCCATTCCATTCAATTTTTACGCCCACCGCATCCACTGGGGGGTGGTTTACAGGAAAGAGCGTAAACGTGAGGTTTGAAATTGAAAATTTTTCATACACGTCGACTTCTCTTCTCTTGTAGCTCAGAAAATGAAGATATTTCCCAATGCTTTCATGAATCTGTGGAGTTGTATACACATCAATATCCCCCTGGACCCTATAGAATTCACTAAAGCCACCAAAGTGATCGAAGTGAGGATGCGTCCATAATACTGCATCGACTCTCTCGATTCTGTTCTCAAGTAACTGCCTTCTAAGATCGGGAGACGTATCAATTAGAATTATTTTTCCAGCATTTTTAATTAAAATCGAAAATCTTTTTCTTTCCCATCCGTTTCTTCTTGCATCCTCACAGGTTTTACAGTGACAATTTAACACAGGAGTTCCAGGCGAGTCTCCAGTGCCAAGAAGTTTGATTATCATGGTTCCTGACATCTTATTTTGAATCTGCTCTTTATCTCATTTATTGCGGATATAAGATCGTCCTGCGACAAGCGTTTTCTGCCCTCAAGCAAAGCTTTAAGCACTGCCTCCCTCACCACAAGCTTTATATCTGCCCCTGTGAATCCTGCAGTCTCTTTAACGAGCTCGTCTATGTTAAACTCACCCTCAATTTTTTCGAGAAATATTTCGAATATCCTTTTTCTGATTTTTTCCTCTGGCTCTGGAAATTCGAGAATTTTGTCGAATCTTCTCCAGACTGCAAGATCAAGGATTGAAGGATGGTTTGTGGCAGCAATTAACAGAACACCGTCGTTAACGAGGTTTATGTCATCAATTGCTTTTAGCAAAGTGTTTACGGCTCTTTTTATAGCTGCATGTTCATCGCTCGTTCTCATTTTTGCAACGTAATCGAATTCATCGATAAACAGTATGCAGGGGCTAAGTCTTTTCGCTATCTCAAATACTTTTTCGATGTTCTTTGAGGTCTCGCCCAGATATTGGCTGGTGATCATCGAAAGCTTCACTTCAAGCAGAGGTAGATATAACCTCTTACTTAGAGCTCTTGCAGTTGTAGTCTTTCCCGTGCCAGGAGGACCTATGAAGAGTATCTTGCCTATATCTACGAGCCCAATTTTTTTAAGATATTCTTTCTCGCCAATTGCAATCTCGATCTTTCTGACCTCTTCGAGCTGTTCCTCACTTAGCGCAATTGAATCAAAATCAACTGTTATTTCTTCTGGCGAGAATATTCTTACAAGATCAAGCATTTCTCTCGTCTCATCGTTCTTTGTTAGCTCTGCAACAACATTTGATAGCCATTCCTTGTCGCCATGAGCAGGTGGGTTTACTCTCTTTGCATCTTCGTAAGAAACGTCAAGCGAATCAAAGTTTTCATAGTAGTATGCAAGCACCGGATTCCGTTTTATCAACTCTAAACCTTTTGTAGCAAACCATTTAATTGCTAAGTCAAAGGAAGTTATTTTGAACTGTTTTGTCATTGGATTAAAATCAATGAATGGCAGATCATTCGAAATCTTACCCGAATACCTCAGCACGTTATCTTCTTTTACAACAATTGGCCTCTTGAGCATTCCTTTGCTGTAAAGCGCCTTTCGAATATCTTTGGGGATATCGCTCTCACTCAAATTCTCGAATCGGTTGAATATCTCTGCAGTTAACAAGAGTTCAACCAACCTTATGTTTTCCATCCTAAGTTATCTGGAACCAAGATTTTTAAAATTTTTGGCAAAGTTTAAAAAATCTCCCAAGGAAAAACCTAAGCAATGTTATCGGAAATCATAGCATCGGTTAGCATAATCCCGATGTTGATATATGTTTTGAAAAAAAACACCTTAATTGGCACGCTGGCATGGTCTATTTTTAGCATGGCTTGTATAACAAAATCTCTGGAGTTTTTTAACAGTAAAGATTACGTTAATTTCGTTATATTTTTGCTTGGAGCCGTCTTTTTTGTTTTTATGGCAAAATCGATTCTTTCTCGAAATTCAAGGACTTTTGTAGAAGTAACATCTTTTTCTGCTTTGGCCTGCATCTTTTATTTTCCATTTGTATTCATTCCACAGCTTAATTCAACAATTATCGATTCAACTGCCCTTCTAACAGCAGAAATCGGAAAAATTCTTGGCTATCCGATGAATGCGAATGGAAAAGTTGTTGAACTGAACAGCTGTTCAGTCGAAATCATACTCCCATGCACTGCAATAGAAAGCATGGCCCTATTTGCAGGGGCAACGCTTGGCATTAGTGCCAACATAAAAAGAAAGCTAAAAGCTTTTCTATTATCTGTGCCAATAATCTACAGCCTGAATCTCTTTAGAAACGTATTTGTAATTGTAAGCTTTGCATACTCAATCTTCGGAGAAGATAGCTTTTATATCGCACACCACGTAATTGCCAAGATTCTGTCCTTCATAGCGCTTTTAGCAATAGCCTATGTTGTATTCCGCATTCTGCCCGAACTTACGGAACTCATTTATTCCCTGAAATACGAGATTGCAAGGGGGGTTAGAGTTGATTGAAAAAGGAGGATTCAAGATATTTTGCTCCTTCGTGATTCTCTTTATTTTATTCTTATTTATCTCCCTCCCAATAGCCATTCTAATGCTGTCTTTTGCAATTTTCACCGCATACTTTTTCAGAGATCCAGAAAGAAAAATCGGAGATGGAGTTGTATCTCCTGCAGACGGAAAGATTGACTATATTGCCGGAAACAGACTTGAGATATTCATGTCTCCATTTGATTGTCATGTCAACAGAGCTCCGATAGATGGCAAGGTTTTAAAAGTTAAATTCCAAGAAGGAAGAGTTTTACCGGCTTTTTGGAGAATAAAAGACCCAAGAATGAACGAAATTCTCATAGAAGCAGAAGATGGAGTCTTTAAAGTAATTCAGATAGCGGGTATATTCGCCAGAAGGATAGTTTGTTATGTTAAAGAGGGTGAAAATTTGAAAAAAGGTGACAGGATTGGGATAATCCGTTTTGGCTCTCGAGTTGTTCTGGAAGTTCCTCAAAATTACGTATTTGTTAAAAAGATGGGGGATAAAGTAAAGGCAGGAGAAACGGTGGCGGTAAAGAATGAGAATATTCAGAGAAGTTAGTCTCGCAGACTCAATGAGCGTTTTAAACGCTCTTTTCGGCTTTTCGGCGATAGTTTATGCAATCCATGACTATGAAAAAAGCTTCACTCTTTTTTATCTTGCATTGATCGCCGATGGACTCGATGGATGGGTAGCTTCAAAAACCGAAAAAAGTAAAATTGGCAGAGAACTCGATTCACTTGCAGACGCCATTTCGTTCGGTGTTTTCCCCTCTGTTGCAATGATCGTTCAAAATATATCTCTTTTTGCATTTTCCTCTCTTTTCTTGGCTTTCTCAATCCTAAGACTTGCGAGATTCAATGTTCTGAGTCTGGATGGATTTCTGGGTATACCAACAAGCGTTAGTGCGATCGCAGTTACATCGCTATTGCGACTTCAGCAACCTTTTGAAGTTATAGCTCTCTCCGCCATTATTTTGTCTATAATGATGATTTCCGATCTGAATTATCCAAAATTAAGGGGGCACCACCTTCTACTTCCGGGAGCTATTTTAATACTTGGAATTTTTTATATAGAGTTCTGTTATCTACTTTTACTCTGCGTTGTTATATATGGTCTTTATCCGGTGAGTAAGCTATGGAAAAGAAAATAATTGCAAGCTTTGAAGCTGGAATAAAACTTGGTGCGCTATTTCACCAGTTTATAGGAGCTCCAGTTTCTGAAAAAAATGCAGAGATTCTTGAAAGAGCTATGGAAAGCTGTTTAAAGTTACAACCGTATGTAATCGAAGCAAAAGTAAGCATAGACAGAAAAAAGTTGAAAAATGTCTCCCAGTTTGGATACACCTCTCTATCACCTGATATGCTTAGAGCGAGAGTTGTTGTGGAATTTGAAGGTGAAAGAGTTGAAGCTGTGCTCGAATGGGACGAGAGCTTACGTTATCCATTGATGAGGCTCCTATGAAAAATTTTAAATTCCATGAAATGTTTGGCTTTTAAGGTGTCGAGATGGCAAGGATGCATAAAAGCAGAAGGGGAAAGTCTGGATCGAAGAAGGTTTACAGGAATGCTCCCCCAGAATGGGTAGAAATGTCAAAAGAGGAGGTAATCAAGAAAATATTAGAATTATACAATGAAGGCTTAGAACCGTCAAAAATTGGAATGGTTCTAAGAGATAGATACGGGATACCTTCAGTAAGGCAGATAACAGGCAAGAAACTCGTTGACATCCTTAAAGAAAACGGAATAAGCATGAAATACCCCGAAGATCTAAAAGCACTAATAAAAAAGGCCCTGAGACTCAGAAAACATTTGGAGTCGCATAAGAAGGATCTGCACAACAGAAGGGGCTTACAGCTTATCGAAGCTAAAATTTGGAGACTTTCAAGTTATTACAAGGAAATAGGTGTTCTTCCGGCAGATTGGTCATACGATCCAGAAAAACTGCGTGTAGAACTATCTTAATTTTTATGTTGAGCCGAAATAATGGGGTTCTTTTTATTGAAGGTGTATCCTTAGTCGAGATTGCAGAAAAGTATGGCACACCGGTTTACATAACATCAAAGACACAACTTGAGAAGAATATTGAAGCCTACAAGGAGGCATTTCCAGATGCCGAGAAGCTTTATGCTGTGAAGGCTAACAACAACTTAGCAATAATGAAAATAATAGCATCAAATGGATTTGGAGCAGATGTTTTCAGTGCTGGGGAGCTTTATTTGGCTATATTAGCTGGATTTGATAGAAAAAAGATTCTATTTAATGGAAATTCAAAGAGCGATGCAGAAATAGAGATGGGTGTTCAGGCAGGCGTAAAATTCAGTGTAGACAGCTACGATGAACTAAAAACAATTCAGAAAATTGCAGAAGCAGAAGGAAAAGAAGTTGAGATTACATTTCGCATAAATCCTGATATCGATCCAAAAACGCATCCAAAGATCGCAACAGGACTAAAGGAGTCAAAGTTCGGGATTCCAGAGGAACAGGCTGTGAAGGCATATGAAATGGCTCTGAGCATGAAGAATGTTGTCCCAATAGGAATTCACTGCCATATAGGCAGTCAAATTATCGAAACTTCACCATTTGTTTCTGCAATGCAAAAGATAGGAAAAATTGCCAGAGAGATCGAGCAAATCGGAGTTGAACTTGAATTCATCGATATTGGTGGGGGTCTCGGAATTGACTACGAAGGAAAAGGTGTGATCACACCTTTAGATCTTGCTAAAGATTTGCTACCTGTTTTTGACAAAATCTGCGTCAATCTTCGATCAAAACCAAAGCTCTGGCTTGAACCCGGAAGAAGCATAGTTGGAAACACCACGATACTTCTCACAAGAGTTAATGCAGTCAAAAAAGGCTACAAGAATTTTGTAGCGGTTGATGCAGGCTTTAATCTTCTCATCCGCCCCGCAATGTATGGTTCCTATCATCGCGTTCTTGTCGCAAATAAGGAAAGTGGAGAAGAAGAGATTTACACAATTGTTGGCCCAATATGTGAAAGTGGAGACGTGCTTGCAAGAGATCGCAAGCTTCCAAAGGTAGAGAAAGGCGATTTGATTGCAATTCTCGATGCTGGTGCATATGGATTTGCGATGAGTAGTCAATACAACGGTCGCCCAAGGTGTGCAGAGGTTCTTGTGAGTGGCAGTAAAACCGCCTTAATAAGGGAAGCCGAAACTTTTGGAGATCTCGTGGCTAAGCAGAGAATTCCGGAGTGGATTTGAGTAATTATTCCAAAAAAGCAAAAATATTTAAACCGACTAAGCTACGGGTTGCCAATGGATTACTACAATAATTTGCGGGTATTGGTATCTGTAGTCCTTTTTTAAAGCTACTCTGAGGTGGGCTTATGCGTGCTGCCGATGCCTTTATCAAGGCTCTTGAAAAGGAGGGTGTTGAGGTCATCTTTGGCATACCAGGGGGAGCGATACTCGAGATCTACGATGCTCTCTATGACTCAAACATAAGGCACATAACCACGAGACATGAACAGGGGGCGACACATGCCGCAGATGGCTATGCAAGAGCAAGCGGGAAGGTTGGAGTTGTTTTCGCAACTTCTGGCCCTGGAGCAACGAATACTGTAACGGGGATTGCAAATGCTTACATGGACTCCTCGCCACTTGTTGTCTTTACAGGGCAGGTAGCCAGACACCTTATAGGAAACGATGCTTTCCAAGAAGCAGATATAACTGGTATAACGATGCCAATAACCAAACACAATTACTTAGTGACAGATCCAAAAAGCTTGCTTAGAATAGTGAAAGAAGCTTTTCATATAGCCTCAACCGGTCGTCCTGGTCCTGTGCTTGTCGACATCCCGAAAGATGTTTCGCAAGCAGACATCGAATTTGAATATCCAAGCAAAATCGATTTGATGGGTTATAAGCCGAAATACGAAGGTCATCCAATGCAAATTAAGAGAGCAGTAGAGCTTATAATGAAAGCAGAAAGACCAATAATACTTGCAGGAGGAGGGGTTAGAATTTCAAATGCACAAAAAGAGCTTACAGAGCTTGCTGAAGGAATTCCTGCATTTGTTGTGACAACTTTGATGGGTAAAGGGGCTATTAGCGAATACCACCCCCTTTGTTTAGGCTTTGTAGGAATGCATGGCTCAAAGTATGCAAATTACGCTTTAAGCGAGAGCGACCTCATTATAGCTGTTGGCTGTCGATTCAGTGATCGAACTACTGGAAATGCTTCATTGTTTGCTCCAAATGCGAAGATAATCCACATAGATATAGACCCGGCAGAAATTGGCAAAAATATTCGAGTCGACGTGCCAATCGTTGGCGATGCAAAGAGAATCCTAAGCCAGCTAAAAAAGATGATCGAGTATAAACAACGAAAGGAGTGGGGGGACAAAGTGAAGGAATGGAGAGAGAAATATCCACTTAAATACGAAAAGGATGGTTTTAAACCGCAATTTGTCGTTGAGAAGGCTTGTGAGTTCTTTCCAGATGCGATAATCACCACAGAAGTCGGTCAGAACCAGATGTGGGCGGCCCAGTTCTTTAAGGTGAAGTATCCGAGACAGTTTATCAGCAGTGGCGGTCTGGGGACAATGGGCTTTGGTTTCCCTGCTGCAATGGGTGCAAAGGTTGCGTGTCCTGATAAAGAAGTTATAGATATCGCTGGAGATGGAAGCTTTTTGATGAATATTCAGGAACTTGCAACCTGTGTGCATTACAAAATACCGGTAAAGGTTTTCATTTTAAATAATGGTTATCTTGGAATGGTCAGACAATGGCAACAGTTGTTCTACAAGGAAAGATACTCCGCAACATGCATAGGCTGTGAAAAAATGAGCTTCGAAAAAATAGCAAAAGGCTTTGGTGCAATTGGGATTACTGTTGAAAAGCCAAGCGAAGTGGAAGATGCATTCAAACTCGTTAAAGAAAACTACGATGTTCCGGTTGTGGTAGACTTTAGAGTTGACTTTAAGGCGAACGTTCTCCCAATGGTCCCACCCGGGAAAGGTTTAAAGGATATAATTGAGGTGGAGGTATGAAGTATACCATCGCAGTTCTCGTGGAGAACAAGCCTGGCGTATTAGCAAGAGTTGCATCACTTTTTAGAAGAAGAGGTTTTAATATAGAAAGCCTTACAGTAGGGACAACTGAACGGGAAGATTTATCGAGGATGACCATTGTTGTTAAAGGCGACGAAAAAGTTCTTGAACAGGTTACAAAGCAGTTAAATAAGCTAATAGAAGTGATCAAAGTCAGTGATGTTAGCAAAGATGCAGTAGAAAGGGAACTCTGCCTGATAAGAGTGAACTCACCACCAGAGAAAAGAGGGGAAATAATAGAACTGGCAAATATTTTCAGGGCAAGAATAGTTGACGTTGCGAGAGACAGCTTCATCATAGAGATAACCGGTGACGAGGACAAAATCAATGCTTTTATAGACCTCATGAGAGCATACGGAATAAAAGAAGTGGCAAGGACCGGAAAGGTAGCAATGGTGAGAGGAGGGAAAAATGGCAAGTAAAACAATTTATTTAAAATTTTAGACCAAATTAGCGAAAATAGACGCTCTTTTATTCCAAGGTAGAAAGCTTTTTAAAGCTTAGAAATAATTATTATTGTGAGAATAGTAGTAATTAGGAATAAAGATGACGTTAAGGAGTGTGATATTGCGATAATAGATAGCCAAGATCCTGAAGTTTTGAGCGAAGCTAAAAAACGCTGCAAATTCGTATTTTTATTGGGTGAGAAGGTTGAAAGAACCGAAATACCTGCCAAAGTAGAGGACTTTATCTCTGAGTTTGAACTTTTTAAGACTATAGTCGATCGACTCCCTGAGCCAGTAGTTATACACGATACACAGAAAATTCTATATGCTAATCCGAAGGCTATAAGCTACATAGGGCAAGAAGGTTTAAAATTGAATTTAGCAAGTTATATACACCCTGATTACCGATCTCTGGCATTTGAGCGAATGCAAAAAGTTCTCAATGGTGAGAAAGTCGAACCTGCTGAAGAGCTTTTCATATTGCCAGACGGTAGAGAAGTATGGGTGGAAACAAATCCCACTTTTATAAGATTTAAAGGAAAACCTGCGATTTTGCTCATTCTCAGAGATGTGACGGAAAAGAAAAGAATTGAAAAAAAGTTGGAAGAAAGCAGTAGAAAGTACAAGGAATTCTTTGATTATTCGTTCGACATCATAGTTGTAACAGATCTAAGGGGAAATTTTGTGGAGGTTAACCAAGCTTTTGAATTCGCATTTGGATACACAAACGAGGAAGTAAAAGGCAGAAATTTTGCAGAAGTCCTCAGACTTGAAAAAAATGTTGCTGAGGAGATATTTAGGAGCTATAATCTGGCCTTCAGGGAAAGAAAAGACCTGAGGGGCCTTGTATTCGAAGTTAAGCGAAAAGATGGTAGAAAAATTGTAGTAGAGGGCAATATTAGGTTATTGTGGGAAAAGGGAAAGGTCGTGGGTTTTATAAGCAATTATAGAGACATAACCGAAAGAATCAGGCTCGAAAAGAAGCTTAGAGAGAGCGAGGAGAGATATAGAAAGATATTTGAGAATTCTCCGGCTCTTATTGCGCTTTTAAACGAAGACGGCATATTCATTGAGGCTAATCAGGCAATGATTAGGAGTATAGGTATGAATCCGGTTGGAAAAAGCCATTATGATCTTTTTCCAAGAGAAGTTGCTGAGAGGAGAAGTTCATATCTAAAAATGGCAATTGAGGAAAACAAAATGGTTGTTTTTCAAGATGAGCGAGAAAACAGATTTTTTTTCAACCAGTATATACCAATAGAACTGGAAGGTAAAAAGCACTGCTTAATAATCTCTCAGGAAATTACGGAGATATTAAAGTTAAACGAGCTTTTAAGAGAAGTAATCGAAGTTCATGAAGCGATAAACAAGATCAAAGATCCCGAAATGTTAATCGCCAAAGTTGAGGAGATTCTCTCAGGGTATTCAGCAAAGATTTCGGATACTCCAGAAGGTTTATGTTTCCCCATAACATATGCAAACAAAACCTATGGTTATCTGTGCGTAAAAACTGCTGGAGAAGAGGAGATAAAAATTCTCAAAGGTCTGGCAGAAAGTCTCGCATTTGTCTTTAAATCCATTGAAGATGATAAACGAAAAGAGGAACTATATAAGAGGTTGGTTGAAAACATTCACACAATAGCTTATCTTGTGGATGGAATACGAAATCCCTTAGCGGTCATGCTCGCTTACGTGGATATGCTGATCGAGGATGAGAGAGTTAGAGAGAGAGTGTTTCAGCAGGCTGAAAGAATTCTAAAAGTGATGCGCGAACTCGATGTTTCATGGATTAAATCTGAGGAACTCAAGAAAAGCGTGGCTGGAGCGAACTCAAATAATATAAACTAATTTTCTCTTTTTCAAGCGACTTTGGAAAAATATTTATCTTTTTGAACCTTATAATTTATCATGCCCGGAAGCGCGGGAAAAACAATAATGGAACTCAGACCTGAAGACGTGGAGAAGATATGGGTCAAGCACTATGACAAAGGGGTTCGCGATCATATAGACTATCCTGAAATCCCGCTTTATTCTTTGCTCGAAGAAAGTGCAAAAAAGAACCCTTACAAACATGCCCTTATATTTTATGGCAGAAAGATTACTTATGGGGAGTTAAATGAGCTATCTGACAGAGTTGCTGGGTTTCTCTATGACCAAGGAATAAGAAAGGGTAGCAAAGTAATCATCGATCTACCAAATCTTCCCCAATACGTGATCGCTTACTACGGGATTTTAAAGGCTGGAGCAACAGTTGTGCAGTGCAATCCGCTATATACCGAAAGAGAGATTAGGTATATCATAGAGAATAGCGAATCTGAAGCCGGTTTCTTTTTTGAGCCGATATATCCGAGAATTGAAAAAATTTTGAACGAGGGGAAGTTAAAGAAGGTTGTGATATGTAAAGTCGAGGATTTTTTACCCTTCCCTCTCAACTATCTTTATTTCTTCAAAAAGGAGAGGGTGAAAATTCCAAAAAGGGGGGAAGTTTCTTTTTGGAAAGAAGTTGAAAAGCATAGACCCCTTAGAGAGAAGCCTCCAATTGATCCAAAAGAGGACGTGGCAGTTTTCTTATACACAGGCGGAACTACCGGAGTTCCGAAGGCAGTTATGAGCACTCATTTCAATCTCGTTGCAAACACTTACCAAGTACTCGAATGGTTACCCGACAAGGATTCGGAAAGGGATGTATACATAGGAGTATTACCATACTTCCATAGCTACGGAATGACCACATCGCTAAATGCTCCGATTGCATTTGGTGCAACAATTGTGCTAGTTCCAGATCCCAGAGATATAAAGACGATTCTAAAGTTTATACAAAAATACAAAGTTACGATATTTTGTGGGGTCCCCACAATGTATGCAGCAGTTCTGAACTACCCCGAAAGAGACAAATTTGATCTCTCTTCAATAAGAGCCTGTATAAGCGGTGCAGCGCCATTGCCGATAGAGTTGAAGAAAAACTTTGAAAGTGCAGTTGGTGGCAAACTTGTAGAGGGCTACGGCTTAAGCGAAACATCTCCAGTCACGCATGCGAATCCGGTATATGGACTGAACAAGGCTGGGAGTATTGGAATTCCGCTACCTGATACACTTGCAGTGGTCGTTGATGATGAAGGGAATGTTCTGGCACCGGGTCAAGTAGGTGAACTTGCAATCTACGGACCACAGGTTATGAAAGGATACTGGAAAATGGAGAGCGAGACTGCAAAAGTCCTTGTAAATGGCTGGTTGCTCACTGGAGACATGGCAAAGATGGATGAAGACGGATACTTTTACATTGTTGAGAGGAAGAAGGATATGATCATAGCAGGCGGATACAACATATATCCAAGGGAGGTTGAAGAAGTTCTCTATGAGCATCCCGCTGTGCTTGAAGCAGCTGTGATTGGTGTGCCAGATCCTTATAGAGGAGAGACCGTCAAGGCGTTCATAGTCCTTAAACCCGAGTTTAAGGGGAAAGTCAGCGCTGAAGAGATAACGAAATTCTGCAGAGAAAGACTTGCAGCATATAAAATTCCAAGAATTATCGAATTCCGTGACGAATTGCCAAAATCTGCTGTAGGAAAGATCCTTAGAAGAGTTCTAAAGGAGGAAGAAACGAAAAAGGCAGGAAGAGTCTGAACAAAAATTTTCAATCCGGTTTCACAAACAAAGAGACGAAGACAGTCAAATTGAGAAAAATTTATAGCTTGGGGTATAACGGGAGTTAGAAGAAAAAAGGTGAAAGAATGAGGTGGACGATACTGGTTCCTATCTTGGCATTACTTATGCTGGGGTGCGTAGAGCAAAAGGCAACACTCAATCTTGAAAGAAACATTGTTTACAACTGCCAATGCCATGAGGAACCATGGAAATACGTCAAACACTACTCAAACGTTACAAGCTGTAAAGAATGCCATGGAAATGAGATTCTCCCGAGCCACAAGAATCTAGAGGGCTGGATATGGGATAATGCATTTAATGCAACCTGCACTCTTTGCCACGACTCTTCGCTGCTTGCAAACCACATGCCTGACAAATGCGAAGTCTGTCACAAAACAATGGTTGAAAGGCACAGCAAGTATTTGAAAGAATACATTGAGCATGAGGTGAGAACATGAAGAAGTTCGCTCTAATTTTCATTTTAAGCCTTGCAATCTTTTTTGCACCGATAAACGCGCAGCAGAGTGTTCACACATGCGATACCTGCCACAGCCATGCGGATGTTTATACCGCCCACCTCTCTACTTGGACAAAGTGTGCTGAATGCCACGGCGATCTGCATGCCCTTCATTCATCAAAAGATGCAAGCTGTCAGGACTGTCATAAAGGGAACCCATTCACGATTCTTTGCCATTCAATGCCGAGCGATATGAGGATACCCACAACAGAAGGGCTCAGCGCTTCATGTGCGAATTGTCATGCTATTGTAACAGAGCATCAGGGAGACTGCAAGAATTGCCATACTGAGGATGTGAACGTAATACACAAAGATGCAAACATCTTTGGAGGTGAGTGAAGATGCTTGAATTTATTTACTATGTTCTGCTCGTAATCGCTCTGATAATCTTCGCAAAGGGAATGAAAGAAAAAATAGACTTCGTAAATAGTGGCCGTCCAAGTTCTGAGCCAAGAACAAACAATAAACTTAGAAGGTTAAAATACGTAATTGTCGATGCGTTTCTTTTGATCAGGCTGATGAAACGAGAGAAAAAAATGGGTGTTGGACACTTTCTGGTTCTGTGGGGATTTATCATTCTCTTCATAGACATCTTTGTTCTATTGATCGTGGCAATAATTCCGGACATATTCAGAGCAAACTACCAGGCGTTTGGCTTCTCAATAAGTGGATACGAGCTCTTTAAGTATTCAATGACCCTTTCAGCACTTCTGTTCTTTTTAGGCGTGCTATACATGGCGGTAAATCGATACATCCTGAAGCCTTCGAGATTTGCAAGAAAGTATGATAATGCAACCGATGACAACCTGGTCCTACTGATACTAATCTTTGCAGCGATTTTTGGAATTGCTCTTAAAGAATACTTCCGATTTGCCCAAGACTTTGTTTTTAGAATTCCAGTTATTGGCCTCAAATTCGGAGTACCCATCGAAATTATCGTGAATGTTCTATGGTTTGCTCATGCCGTTCTTATACTCGCAATTCTGGCTCTAATACCATACACAAAATTGATGCACATTCTCGCCGCTCCGGTTGCGATATTCACGAAAACTGAAAGAAAGCCAGGAGTCCTAAGACCAACACCGCAAACAGAAGACTACGTGGGAATGGTTAAGAGGTCAGATCTCACGAGGAGGGATCTGCTTGCAAGCCTTGCATGCATGCGTTGTGGAAGATGCCAGGACAACTGTCCAGCATTTAACTCAAAGACTTCACTCTCACCAATGTTCCTCGTGCAGAATATAAGGCACATTGACAAAATTCTGAAGGATGAGTTGCCCATTGGAAAGCCATACGATGTCGTGCTCGAAGAAGATGGCGGCGAAGCTGAAGAACCACTATTACTGGACAACGTATTAGATATGCATGCAATCTGGGCATGCACGACTTGCAGAGCATGTATGGAAATGTGTCCAGTGTACGTGGAGCAGATGGATATAATCATCGAGATGCGCAGGGGTGTTATTGAAAGCGGAGAAACCCCGCCCGATGTGAGAGATTTCCTGACGAACATACAGAAGCAGAAGAATCCCTGGGGTGAAGGGAAGTTCAAGAGAGACCAGTGGGTGAAGAAGTCAGAAGTTCCTGTGCCGACCGTGAAGGATAATCCGGAGTTTGAGTGGCTTTGGTTCGTTGGCTGCGCTCATAGCTTTGATAACAGGAATATTCCAGTGACAGCGAAGCTTGCTAAGATCCTGAAGGACATCGGTGTTAACTATGCAATCCTTGGCAGAGACGAAGGGTGCTGTGGAAACGATGTTCGCAGGGTTGGTGAGGAGGGATTATTCCAGCTACTCAAAGAAGAAAACGTCGGACAGTTTGAGAAGTTTGGAGTCAAGAGAATAATCGCAACTTCTCCTCATTGCTTTAACACGCTTAAGAACGAATACGAGGGCTACGATGTTAAGTTTATACTTGAAGTTATCTATGAGGCGATAAAAGATGGTAGGCTAAAGCTCAAGAAGCCGATAAACAAAACGGTCACCTTCCACGATCCATGCTATCTTGGAAGATACAATGGGCTTTACGAACTACCAAGAGAAATTCTCAAGTCTATTCCTGGACTGAAGCTTGTTGAAATGCCAAGAAACAGAAACAGAAGCTTTTGCTGTGGTGCTGGTGGTGGAAACCTTGTTAGAGAATATCCCGGGCAATTCAGACCAAACAACCTTAGAGCAAGGGAGGCTGCAGAAACTGGAGCAGAAATTCTCGCTGTAGCCTGCCCATTCTGCATGATAATGCTTGAAGACGGAGTAAAGAGCGAGAAGCTCGAACAGAAGATCACAGTCCTTGACGTAATTGAACTTGTTTACGAATCAGCATACGGTCAGTAAATTCTATTTTTTATCTTTTAAAATTAACTTTGTCAATGATTTCAGCTTTTGATAACAAAAAGGAAAACTTAAATAACACCAACATCAACACCTGTCATGGATTTAGCAAAATTGTTAACAAAAGCAAAAGATTTTCATGGACATATTTGTCCCTTTCTTGCTGTAGGTGTAAGAATTTCAACAATTGCAATGGATGAGCTTGGAATCCAGAGAGACGAGGATGCGACAATTGGCGAAGAAATTCTTGCGATCGTTGAATGCAACAACTGTCTAACAGATGGTGTTCAAGTAGCAACAGGTTGCACTCTCGGTAATAACAGCCTGATCTACTTAGATCTTGGCAAGAATGCCCTAACGCTCGTGAGGAGAAGCGACTGGAATGGCGTGAGAATTTACGTTGACGCTGAAAAGATTAGAGAGAAATACTTCGACAAAGAAGCTCTGGAACTTTTTGAAAAAGTCATAGTGAAAAGGCAGGGTAGCGTGGAGGATTACAAAAAGCTTTCTACTCTCTGGGAGCGAATTGGCTGGAAAATGCTTGAAATCCCAAAAGAGGAGTTTAAGATTGAAAGAGTTAAAGTTGAACCAATTGAGAGAGCTCCTATTTTTGAGAATAGGAGATGCAAAAATTGCGGAGAAAATGCAATGGCAACAAGGGTTAGGGATGGTCTCTGCCTTAAATGCGCTGGAGATTATTATGCGGTTGTTGGTAGAGGTATTGTAAAGTTTGAAAATGGAAAAATGGGTGAAGTGGTATGAAGAAGTTGCTAATCCTGTCTCTGATTTTGTTATGTTCGTTGATGTTTGGATGCGTTCAGCAGGATCAAAAGGCGATAGAGGAGAAAAAGATCACTGTGGTTGACCCCGCTGGAAGAACGGTTGAAGTGCCAAAAAATGTGAGCAAAGTTGTTGCCATAGGTCCAGGAGCTCTAAGATTGGTGGTCTATCTGCAGGCGGTCGACAAAGTGATTGGGGTTGAAAATGCAGAAAAGACCTGGGAAGTCTATACCCGCCCATACAGGCTTGCAAATCCACAGCTCGCAGAACTGCCAACGATTGGTGTTGGCGGGCCTGACGATCCACAGCCAAACGTTGAGGAGATCATGAAGTTAAAACCAGATGTGATCTTTGCAACAGTTAATGCTCGCTATGCAGACAATCTGCAGGAAAAAACGGGAATTCCTGTTGTAGTAGTTGATTACGGCACTCTCGGCAATTTCCGCACAACCCAGCTCTTTGAGTCGATCAGAGTTATGGGTAAAGTTCTTGGAAAGGAGAAGAGAGCTGAAGAGGTCATAGTGTTCATTGAAAACGTTGTTAAAGATCTTGAAAGCAGAGCTAAGGATTCTGAAAAGCCATCAAAAGTATATGTTGGAGCTCTTGGTTTTAAAGGACAGCATGGCATAACTTCAACGACCTGCAGATTTCCACCGTTTGAAGTGAACAACATAACAAGTGAGAACATTGCTTGCAAGGTTAACATGACTGCACACGTTTTCATTGACAAGGAGTTCTTGTTGAAAGAACAGCCCGAAGTCATATTCTTGGATCTTGGCAATCTTTTCCTCGTTAAAGAAGATTATACAAAAGACAAGAGCTTCTACCAGTCGCTGGATGCATTCAAAAATGGCAAAGTTTACGGCATTTACTCCTTCAACTTCTACAACACAAACGTGGAGCAGGCTTTAGTTAACAGTTACTGGGTTGGAAAAGTGCTTTATCCAGAGAAATTTGCTGACGTGGATATAAAGAAGAAAGCAAATGAAATATACGAATTCTTTGTTGGCAAACCCGTTTACGAGCAGATCTCAGCAAAATACGGAGAGCTTGGGGCTATAGATGTCGGTAGCTGGTGAATACAAAAGGTTAATTTGGAAAAGGATTTCTTTCGGAATTTTTCTTATTCTTCTCCTTATTTTGCTCTCCGCAATCGCTCTTGGACTCGGAGCTTATCAAATGTCAATTGCAGAGCTATTCAGAGCAATTTTAGATGGAAATCCAGTCTTGTGGAATGTTCGAATTCCAAGGATCATTACTGCGATTTTTGTTGGTGCAAGCCTCGCAATAGCGGGGGCGGTGATGCAGTGCATTCTCAAAAATCCGCTCGCCTCGCCCTTCACACTCGGAATATCGCAGGGAGCAGCTTTTGGGGCTGCGATAGCCATAGTCTACTTCGGCGCAGGACAGATGCACAGGGTTGGCGAGGCTTTAACGATCTTCAATCCCTACGTTGTGCCAATATTCGCATTTTCTGGCTCTCTAATTAGCGCATTCGTGATCTTAGCTCTTGCAAAACTTCGCGATTTGAGTCCTGAGGCAATAGTTCTTGCAGGCGTTGCAATGTCCGCTTTGTTCCAAGCGGGAGTCATGCTTATTCAATACTTCGCCACCGATGTGCAAGTTGCCTCGATCGTTTTCTGGACTTTCGGCGATGTAGCGAGGGCGAGATGGATTGAGATCTACCTTATAATTGCGGTCTTTGTAATTTGCTTCATTTACTTCTTCTATCGCAGATGGGACTACAACTCGTTGCTTGCTGGCGACGAAACTGCAATCTCGCTTGGGGTTAAACCGCAAAGAATAAGGCTTGAAGGAATGCTCCTTTCTTCATTCTTGACCGCTGTTTGCGTTTCTTTTACTGGAATCATAGGCTTCATCGGTTTAGTGGCTCCGCACATCGTAAGACTAACGATTGGTGGAGATTACAGG
Organism: Archaeoglobaceae archaeon; assembly: GCA_038734275.1. Taxonomy (NCBI): domain Archaea; kingdom Methanobacteriati; phylum Methanobacteriota; class Archaeoglobi; order Archaeoglobales; family Archaeoglobaceae; species Archaeoglobaceae archaeon. The sequence continues at coordinate 5,937 of JAVYOO010000008.1, read as the reverse complement.
TTTTTGATCCCTTCGACTGCACTTGTTGGAGCTTTAGTTCTTCTTGCATCCGATACGGTTGGAAGAACCGTGATCTCCCCTGTGATAATCCCAGTCGGAATTATAACCTCGATCGTTGGGGCTCCTATGTTCATATACCTGCTTTTGAGGGGTGGTAAAAGTGTTAGAAGTTGAAAGCCTAACTTATTCCTATGGAAAAAGAGATGTGCTAAAAGATATCGCTTTCTCGCTTGAAAGAGGGGAAATGCTTTTCATAATTGGTCCAAATGGTAGCGGTAAAACAACACTTCTGAAGTGCCTGAATGGGATTTTAAAGCCAAAAGGTTCAGTTTATGTTGAAAAAATTAATTTAAACAAGCTAAATCCACTGGAAATTGCGAAAAAAATGGGCTATGTTCCTCAGAGAGGAGAAATAAGTTTTCTTACGGTCTTTGATGCAATTTTACTCGGAAGAAAGCCCCACATAAAATGGGAAGTAAGCGAAAAGGACGTTAAGATTGTAGAAGAAACAATAAAAATGCTAAAAATTGAGCATTTAGCTCTAAGAAAACTCAACGAGCTAAGCGGTGGAGAACTACAGCTTGTTTTGATAGCAAGGGCTCTTGCACAACAGCCAAGGTATTTGCTCCTTGATGAGCCAACAAACAACCTTGACATTAAAAACCAGATAGAAGTCATGAGATTGGTCAAAACCGCTGTGAAAGATAAGGGCATTTCTGCAATCGTAACGGTGCATGACATTAATCTTGCTCTTAATTACGCTGAAAAAGTTCTTGTTCTTAAGGATGGGAAGATATTCGCATTCGGGGGAAGAGACGTGATCAACGAGGATATAATAAGCGCGGTTTACGGAATAAAAGCAGAAATCCTCAAATACGACGGGAGAATTTTGTTCATTCCAGAGATGTGAATTAATTTTGAGTCCTGAACCCAATTCGCAAATATTTTAAAGAATCAAAACAAAATCTTTCTGCCCGATATAATGGAAGGACGGTTTTGCTTACAGTGGAAGACTTTGCTTGCCCACCTTCAATGCTGATTTACGGAATCGCAACTGGGAAGGATCCAAAAGAAATACTTGTTGGGGCTAACTGGTTAAAGGATTTAAATTGCGATTTTGATGTAAAGTGTCTTCCAGAAGGGAAATACAAGTCCTTCGCCTTTGGAGACATGACAAAAATGAAGGAAAAACCAGATGTGATTTTGATATTTGGTAAACCAGAACAGATAGGGAGGTTAATTCAGGCAAAAACGTTCTTTGGCGGAAAAGTCACCGCAGAACTCACGGCAAAGATGACTTCATGTGCAGAAGCATTGATACCCGCAATCAATGGCGAAGTTGCAATAGCGGTTCCCGGTGCTGGAGACCGAGTATTCTCGGGTCTTGATGAAAGCGAAATGATTTTTGCAATGCCCTACAGCTGGATAGACAGAATACTTGAAGGTCTCGAGAAAGCTGGAAAAGGGGCGAATGTAGGATATCCTCCAAGTCCGTTCCTTTTCTTCACACCAAGATTTCCAAAGAGTTATAGGGAGATAGAAGCCCAGTTCAAACTGCTTGAGTAATCCACAAGTATTCAAACTTGGTTAATTTTTTATATCGTGTCAATCCGAAAATCTCTTAAGCCCTCATGGGCTATATCCGAGTGAGCCGCCGTAGCTCAGCTGGTGGAGCGTGCGGCTGTTAACCGCATGGTCGCAGGTTCGAACCCTGCCGGCGGCGTATTTTTTGAAAAAATCCAAATGCTGGCTGAAATTCGTATTTTACACTTTTTACAAACTGCTCAACGAAAGCTACCTGTAAAAAACAGAATTGAGAAAATATCTACAATGGATAATTTTTGCCTCGCTTTTTCCTCATGACTCTTTATTAATGGCAAGGCGAAAAGCGATTCAGATATAAACTGCATCCTGAACGAAAAATAGAATCGAATTACACATTTTCAAACTCAGTTTCAGTAGTTTAAATTCTGTTCATCTCGATACGAAACTTAGAGCTTTTGCAAAATTTTAATAGACAAGAGAGAATCAATTTTTGCTTCATCATCTATATTCTGAAGCCCTGGACATTTTTTAAGTATATACTCCGATTATTTGCCGGTTAAAATCAAAAAATCCAATTTCGGTTTACCTAAAAAAGGCATATTTGGCTTTTTAATGGAAAATTTTAAATATCGAGGCTCGACCTATTATTATGGCAAAGAAGAAGGAAAAGAAGGAGGAAAAGAAGGCCGAGCCTGGAAAACAGGCTCAAACACAAGCGGAGAAGAAGTAAATTTTTTATTTTTAAAATGTGATAATATTTTTGTTTTGTTTTATTTCACATGAAATCTTTTGCAGGCTAATTTATAGCGACTAAAGGCTACACCAGGCGATAAAGCTTTTTTAGATTTTATCGTCAAGACTTTTACTAACCCAAAAGCTATTTAATGGTAGCCGAGAAATCGTTATGGATGCTGAAAATTGAAATACAAACACCATTAATGGCGGAGTGTGCGCTTGTTGGAATAAAAGAATTGGCTAAGTCTTTTGAAATAAGCGTGGAGACTTTGGCTAATCTTGACGACTCCGTCAAGGCAATTTTGAGAATGAAAGCTGAAAATGCAGAGAATTTGATACAAAAACTCCCTGAATTATGTATTGGTTTTAAAATTTCGAAAAATACAGCAAAAGTCCTTTTGAAGGAACACCCATGCTTAATAGTTCCCGTTTTCCTTAGATCAGGCGCATTAATAACAAAATTGCGAGTTGGAGATTCAAGACTTATCTGGAGTATCGTATGCGATGATGAAAGCTTTTTGAAGCTCATGGAAGCTCTTGAAAGTGCTGAAATTGAATACGAGATCATTTATAAAGGTAGGCTTGAGTCTGAGGAAACAATTACGCTGAGAGAAGAGGAAATTCTCAAAATTGCCCTTCAAAAAGGATTCTTCGATTATCCAAAGAAGATAAGGCTTGAAGAGCTTGCAAAGCAATTAGGAATGGCTCCTTCAACGCTTTCGGAGATCATAAGGAGGGGACAAAAGAAGATCCTGCAAAAGTTCTTCGAGTGAAGAATTTCGGGAAAAATGTTATGTTCTTTCATTTTGTATTTACCCCATGAAACTCGAAAAACCAAGTTACCACGAAAGCATAAACCAGATGTATGAAAAAGTGAAGAACGAGACTACAAATGTCGTGGACAGATTTAACGAGCAGGAAAAGACTCGCTGTCCATTCTGCACTCGTGGCCTAAGCTGTCAGCTTTGTAGCATGGGACCTTGCAGAATAAGCGAAAAGAACCCGTATGGAGCTTGCGGAATAGATGCTGCAGGAATGGTGATGAGAAACTTCGTCCATAAAAACATGTTAGGCACAGAAGCTTATACCTATCATGCAATCGAAGCTTTGAAAACGCTAAAGGCTACAGCGGAAGGAAAAACACCATTTGAAATTAAAGAGCCTGAAAAGCTTAGATGGCTTGCTAATCTGCTTGGAATTGATGGTAGCGATATTAAAGAAATCGCAATAAGATTAGCGGATTTTGCAATTGCGGATCTTAGCTCTGCAGATAAAAGCAGACTTGTGGAAATTATTGCTCCAGAGAAGAGAAAAGAAGTCTGGAAAAGTCTTGAAATTATTCCTGAGGGAATTTTTGGAGAGCTTTTAACTGTTGGAACTTCAGCAATGACCAACGTGGACTCAAATTACGTTTCATTGGCCAAGAAAAGCATGTCGATGAGTATAACAACATGCATCGCTGCGCAGTTTGTGCTGGAAATGGTTCAGGACATCCTTTTTGGCACTCCAATGCCACATGAAAGCTTTGCAGACCTTGGAATTCTCGAAGCAGACTACGTGAACATTGCAGTTGATGGGCATGAGCCATTTGTTGGAATGGCATTGATAAAACTTGCGGAAAGGGAAGAAGTGCAAGAAATGGCAAGAAAAGCGGGTGCAAAGGGTTTGCGAATCATAGGTTTTATAGAAACTGGGCAGGAAATTTTACAACGCATTAGTAGCCCTGTATTCGTTGGATTGGTCGGTAACTGGATCGTTCAGGAATTTGCTCTTGCAACAGGTTGCGTTGATGTATTTGCTGCCGATATGAACTGCGCTCTGCCTTCTTTACCAGAGTATCAAAAATACGGTGTGAAAATAGTCCCGGTGAGCAGGCTTGTAAGGTTCAGAGGCATCGATGTTGGACTTGACTATAAGCCTGAAGAGGCTGAGAAAATAGCGAAAAAGCTAATAGAGATTGCTATAGAGAACTTCAGGAAGAGAGATAAAAGTAAAGCGGTAAAAATAGATAGAAAGCAAAAAATCGTCGTTGGTTTTTCCATTGAAGCGATAGAAAAGCTCGTAGGCTTTGAAACGCTTTTGAATGCAATAAAGGACGGAAAAATAAAGGGCGTTGTCGCGCTGGTTAGTTGCACAACACTGAAGAATGGTCCTCATGATGCGAACACAATTGCAATTGCCAAGGAACTCATAAAGAGAGACATACTTGTGCTCTCCATGGGCTGTGGAAATGCTGCATTGCAGGTTGCGGGACTTACGAGCTTGGAAGCCAAGGAACTTGCAGGGGATAAGCTCAAAGCGGTTTGCGAAGCCTTAAAGATTCCTCCAGTGCTCAGCTTTGGAACCTGCACTGATGTTGGTAGAGCTGCTTATTTGTTAAGATTGCTCGCTGAAAAACTCGGAGTTGACGTTTCACAGCTTCCAGTAGCGGTTACGGCTCCAGAATACATGGAACAGAAGGCAACAATAGATGCTGTTTTCGCAGTAGCCTATGGACTTGCAACCCATGTTTCCCCGATTCCTCCAATCACGGGAAGTGATAAAGTTGTAAAATTGCTCACCGAAGACGTGGAAAAGCTTACCGGAGGGAAAGTGATCGTCGAGGAAGACCCAGCTAAAGCAGTAGATCTGCTTGAAAAAGTGATCTTAGACAAGAGAAAGGCACTGGGGATCTAAGATTCAATTTTTTTCCATAAAAAGAAATAAATAGCAGTGGATAACTCAAAACAATGATCAACAATCTTGAGCTATCAGATGGCATTTCTCTGATTGTGGGACAGAATTGGGGTAAATATCCGTCCGCAAACTGCCTTTACATTAAAGACTTTTGCCTGATCGACGGTGGAGCTGAAAGTGCTTGGGAATTAAAGCCAGAAGTGATCATAAACTCGCACTGGCATGAAGATCATATTTCGATGAATTCGGTTGCAAAGAAGATCTATGCTCACGAACTCGACGCTAAGGCAATCGAGAGCTATGAGGAATTTGAGAGAAGATATGCCCTTGGCGAGGTTGTAAAGCTTTTCTTAGCCTATTATCCAAAACTTGGATTTCGGAAAGTAGATGAATTCGTAGAGGATGGAGAGATTTTGACAATTGGCGATAAAGAGATCGAAGTTATTCATACTCCAGGCCATTCTGCTGGGCACTGTTGTTTTCTGATTGAAGGCAAGATCATTTACCTTGCGGACATCGATCTTACTTCTTTTGGTCCTTGGTATGGTTGTGTAGACTGCGATGTTCAGGAGTTTTTGAACTCGATCGATAAGCTTTTGAAAATTGCTGAAAGCGTTGAGATCGCTGTTCCATCGCATGGAGAGCCAGTAAAAGGTGAAGACTTGCAGGAAAAGCTTTTAAGATACAGAGAAAAGATCTTCGAAAGGGAAAGAAAAATAATGGAAGCGATAAAGTCGGGAATCGATCCCGTTGGCAAAGGCATAATTTACAGAAAGCTTCCAGAACCAGCGGAGATCTACAAAAATTTTGAAAAAATTATGATCGAGAAGCACTTGAAAAAGCTAAACCTTAAACCTCTTTCCTCTGCTGATAAGGATGGATCTTAACCTTGTAGTCGCAGAGCTTCTTGACTGCATCGATGCTCGCTTCCTTGAATTCAGCATAGCCCTTGGCTTTAATAGCATCAGCGATTCTCTTTGC